>DATNKN010000158.1:0-6973 GCA_035603375.1 Solirubrobacteraceae bacterium | reverse complement strand
GGCTCGTGCGCCGCTCGTTCTGTCGCGGGCTCGGCGAGCCGCCGCTCGACGGGCTGCACGAGCCGCGAGCGCTCGCGTTCGAGCGCAACGGGGAGGCTGTGCTCGCACCGCTGGAGGGCGACGTGCTGCGCTGGATGGACGGCTATGTGGAGCATCGCCCGCGCGCGCTGCGCGTCGAGTCCGAGCTTGGCGTGAGCTGGCAGGCGCAGCTCGTGCTGGGTGCGCTGCCAGAGCGCGCCACGTTCCCGGGCGCGCGCGTGGAGCTGATGTTCGCGCCGGTCGAAAGCCTGCCGTTCGCGGTCGATCTGTCGCTGAACGCGCGCTTTCTACCCAACGAGCTGGCGCTGCGGATCGCGCGTCGGCGCGTTCAGGATGCCGATCAGATCGCGCGCGCGGAGTCCGACGGCGACCAGGGAATCTCAGACCTCGGCTATCAGCGCACCCAGGAAGCGCGCGACTTGCTCGGCTACCTGCAGGCCGCGAGCCGCCCGCCGCTGCTGCGCGTGACCCTGGCGGTCGCGATCGGCGCCGGCAGCGAGCAGGAGCTTTCCGAGCGCGTGGAGATGTGCCGGCGCGCCTACGGCGAGGTCCGCCTGCACCGTCCGCTCGGCGATCAGCTGGAGCTGTTCCTGCAACACCTGCCCGGCCAGCGCACGCGCGTCGTCGGCTACGACGACACCCTCACCACCCAGCAGGTGGCGGCGACGATGCCAACCGCCACGCACGCTGTCGGATCGCGCGCAGGCTTCTACCTGGGCCACACGCTCACCGGCTCGCGCCAGCCCGTGCGCTTCAACCTGCGCGAGGGTTCCGACCGCGACGGCAACACCGCGATCCTGAGCGTGGGCGCGCTCGGCTCGGGCAAGACCACGCTCGCGCAGAAGCTCAAGTGGGAGGCGTTCCTGCAGGGCGCCCGCGTGATCGACTGCGACCCCAAGGGCGACCACCGCTTCCACCTGCTGGAGGACGTGGCGCCGCACGTGGAGACGATCGCGTTGCGCCCCGACCCGGCGCTGCGGGGCATGCTCGACCCGCTGCGCGTCGCGCCCGAGCACCTGCGCCAGGACATCACAGTGTCGTTTCTGCGCGACCTGCTGCCCTCCCGCGCCGACCCCGCCTGGGAGACGGCGGTCGTGAGCGCGGTGGATCGTGTGATGCGTCGCTGCGGCGATCCAACCTGTTCTGAGGTCGTGCGCACGCTGTGCGACGCCGGTGGCGCCGAGGAGCAGGTCGGCAAGGCGCTTGAGGTGTACGCGCGCTCCGGGTTGACCCAGCTCGGCTTCGCCGACCCGGGCGTGAAGCTCGCACCGGTTGGCGATCATCAGGTCACCTACATCCCGATCCGCGACCTGCCCGGACCCGAGCCCGGCACGCCGCGCGGCGAATACACGCAGGCCGAGCGGGTCGGTCAGCAGATTGTGCGCCTGATCGCGATGTTCGCGATGCACCTGATGTCGCGCGAGCGCGACCGTTTGAAGATTTTCAGCTTCGACGAGGGCTGGCGGCTCCTCGGCGATCCGGTCGGACGCACATTGCTCGCTTCGCTGCAGCGCATGGGGCGCTCGGAGCTGGCGGTGCCGATCGTGAGCACGCAGCTGGTCACCGATGCGCTCGTGGGCGAGCGCGAGTCGCTTGAGAACCTGCTCGGCGCGACGTTCGTGTTCGGGATGCGCTCGGAGGTCGAGGCGGCGCGCGCGCTGACGTTGCTCGGCCTCGACCCCGAGGACCGCCGCGCGCGCGAGCGGCTGCTTGAAATGCAGGCTGGTCGCTGCCTGCTGCGCGACCATCGCGGGCGCGTGGAGGCGATCCAGGTGGAGGTGGTGGCACCTGCGCTGTTGCGCGCCTTCTCCACCACCCCCGGGGCGACTGACGCTTTCACCGGTAATTCCGCGAAGCACACACCCGCCGAGCAAATCACGGGGCAGTGACACGCGCGCGGGTGGCATCGCTGGCGAGCCCGGTGGCGCTGGTCGTGTGCCTCGCATCTGCCTCGCCTGTGTGCGCACAGCGATTCTCCCCGGCACGCTCGAGCGGCTCTACTCGGCCCGCCCAGTCCGTTCGGCCCGCCCAGTCACCCGCGCGCGCTCCGAGCCTCCCGCCGCTCACGCTCGGCGAACCGCGAAACGAAGAAGCCTCGGCGTCCGCGCCGGCCAGCGGGGGCGACTCGCTTGCGCAAAACGGTCTGGGAAGCCCCTTGTGCCGTACTCCGGGCGAGCTGTCGGCTGAGGAGCAGCGCAGCTGCCAGACCGCGGATTTCGTGGCGGCGCCCGACCCCACGAACAACTACGCGTTCGACGTAAACATCGACACGGGTGTCAGCAAGTTGGGGAACGACGTCTCCGTCACGCTCGAGAATTTCGCCCAGTTCGGCTGGATGGCGCTGGTGTCGGCGACGCACGCGCTGGTGGTGATGTTCGAGTGGTGCTACTCGCTGAACCTGCTCAGCAATTCATTGCTGAGCGAGGTAACCGCGGCGCTGCACAGCGCACGTTTGACTTTCACCGACCCGTGGCTCGCGATCGTGCTGGCAATCGCCTCGGCGATGGTTGTGTATCGCGGATTGATTCGACGCCAGGTCTCCGACTCGCTCGGAGAGGCGATGGCGACGGTGGCGATGATGGTGTGCGGGCTCTGGGCGATCGCCGATCCGGCAGGCAGCGTCGGGGCGGTCGAGCAATGGGCAAACCAGGCTGGCCTCGGCACGATGGCGGTCGTCGCCAGCGGCACTCCCAGCGATCCCGAGCGCACGCTCGCGCAAAGCATGCAGACGGTCTTCTCAAGCGTTGTGAGCACGCCCTGGTGTTACATGGAGTTCGGCGACGTCGACTGGTGTGACAGCAGCGCGCGGCTCGACGGCCCGTTGCGCGCCACGGCTCTGACGATTGCCAAGACCGAGGAAAAGAAGAGCGGCTGTAAAGGCCTGTGCGACGCCGACGCGAGCCCGGGAGATCGAACGCTCGCGGCGAGCGCGGGGCTCTTGCGCGAAGCACGAAGCAACGGGGAGCTGTTTCTCGCCCTGCCCGCCAACGAATCGGAACGCAACTCGGCGAAAAATGAAGGCACGCTGCTGAGAGTGCTGTGTGGCGGTGGTGAATCGGCCGACAAATGCCGCGGGCCGACGGCGCCCCAGGCGGAATTCCGCACCGAGAAGGGCACGGGCTCGCGGCTGTTCGGTCTGCTGTTCATATGGGTCGGCGCGCTCGGAATGTTGCTGCTGCTGGGTTTCCTCGCGTTGCGACTGCTGTGCGCGGCGCTGATGGGGCTCTTCTTTTTGCTGCTCGCGCCGGCGGCGGTACTCGCGCCCGCCCTTGGCGAAGCGGGGCGCTCGGCCTTCCGCTCATGGGCGATGAAGCTGATGGGGGCGGCGATCGCCAAGCTCACCTATTCGTTTCTGCTCGGCATCGTGCTGATGATGATGAAACTGCTGCTGGGCCTGACGCTCTTGGGGTGGTGGGCGCAGTGGCTGTTGATATCGGCGTTCTGGTGGAGCGCGTTCCTCAAGCGCGACCAGCTGTTCGGCGCTGCGGCAAGCGGCGGATCGGGCAAGCCGGCGGGAGGCCCGCGCTCGATCGCCCACCGGGTGGGCCAGAGGTTTGAGACGCCGCGCACGCTGCTGCACATGCGTCGCACCATCAAGGAGAGATCGTCCCCGCCCGCGCCCGAGCCCCCCGCGCTACCCAGGGGCGAGCCGGCGACAAGCGCTGCGCGCCCGTCGCCGGACAAATCGTCCCCCGCGGGCGGGTCCCCGCAGGGGCAGGCGACCGCGAGCGGTGGCGGCAGTCGCGGGAACGGACAGCAGGGCGGCCGTCGTGGCGCAGGCTCGGCTGGGCCACACCACGAGCACGGTAAGGCGGCGCCCATGCCGGAAGGCGAGGCGGCCGCACATTCGCGCGAGCAGGCCTCCAGCCAGTCCGCGCTCGGGCAAGCAGGCGAGCTGGGTAGAGGGCAGCGCAAGAAGCATGACTCCGGCTCGGCGTCTGGGCACGAACGTGGTCTTGCTCGCCACCGGCACGGAGGCGGAGCGAGCGCCTCGGGTACCGGCCAGGTGGCGGGTCTTGCCGGAGCGCTGGCAGGAGCGCGCGGGTCCGCGCAGGGCGCGGGGGCGCCGGCGGACGGACGCTTGGAACGTGTGCGGCGCGAGCGCAAGGAGGCGCTCGCGAGCGGCGACACGCGCCGCGCGGCCAAACTCGAGAAACGCGAACAGCGTGTCGAACGCAAACTGATTCGCCACCAAATGCTCGCCGTGGGGATGCTCGATCCCGAGGTCGAGGTTGGTGAGCTGATGTCCGGTGCGATGGCAAGCGGGCGGCTCGTCCAGAACAACCGGGCGAGCGGTGCCAACGCCGGTGTGCCCGCGGGCGGCCAGGCGAGCGAAGTGCAGCCCCAGTTCGCTCGACCGCCCTCGCGCGTGATGGACGATGCACGCGCTGTCGCCGCACGGCGCAAGCGCCAGCTGGGCTGGGAGCCAGAGGAGTGAGCGCCGGCTCGCTCTCGCTCTCCCCGCCGGCGGCGAGGAGGCGCCCACGCGCCAAGGGCTTGCGCCTCGTCGCGCGGATCTGGGTCCTGCTCGCGATCGGCGCGCTCATGCTCGCTTTGCTCGTTGCTGCGTCTGTAATGGGCATTGCCTTGAGCATTCCGAGCGGTGCGCCCAGTTCGAGTGTCGCAACCGAGGGTGTCTCGGCGCTGGCCGAGCGCGAAATCCCGCCGCTATACCTTCAGCTCTACCAACGTGCGGCGGCACGCTACCGTCTGGATTGGGTGATCCTCGCGGGCATCGGCAAGGTCGAGTGCGACCACGGCCGCGACCCCGCGCCGTCGTGCACACGTGAGGGTGCAGTCAACTCCGCTGGCGCGGGTGGGCCGATGCAGTTTCTCGCCTCCACCTGGAGCGAGTACGGCGTGGCCGTCGGTGGCAACGGGCAGCCTGACCGCTGGAACCCGGCCGACGCGATCTTTGGCGCCGCCAACTATCTGCGCGCCTCCGGTGCCCCCCACGACTACCGCAAGGCGATCTTTGCCTACAACCACGCCGAATGGTACGTCGATGAGGTTGAGCACTGGGCGGCGTTGTATCGAGGCTCCGGCGAACCCGCCCCCGTCGTGTCCTCCGGCGCGAGTGTCACCGGCAGCACCGCTCCTGTGGAATACATCGAAGGCGAACGCGCGCGCCTGTCGCCCACCGACGGCCACGTCGCGCTGATCCCGACCGGCGTGCCGCCGGTTGTGCAGGCAATGCTGATGGCCGGCAACGAGCTGCAGGATTTGCCCTACGGCCCGACCGGTCATCCCGATCCCTTGGGGGCGAGCAGCGAGGACTGTTCCAGCACGCTCAACTATGTGCTGTATCGCTCGGGCGTGCGTCCGCTCGCGGAAATCCTGCGCGAGAACCCGCTCGCTCAGGACTACGTGGACTGGGGTGAACCCGGGCCGGGTCGCTGGGTGACGATCTACGCAACCGACGTGCCGACTCCCCACGTGTTCGTGACGATCGCGGGTCTACGTCTGGACACTTCCCACAATGGCACCGATGTGGGCCCCAACCGGGACGAAGACGGCCCGCGCTGGCGCATCCTCTCTTACATCCCGAGATGGGCGCACTGGTCGGTGCGCCATCCTCCCGGATTGTGAGGGTGGAGCCACATCCCGCGGCGCAATGGTCGAAGCTCGCCGCGTGCTCTAAGGTGGCGCGATGGCCGCACGCGAGGTCGACTATCTGCTGATTGGGGGTGGCCTCGCCTCCGCCAACTGTGCGCGCTGGCTGCGCGAGTCCGGCGCCGACGGGAAGATCCTGCTCGTCGGGCGGGAGCCAGACCCGCCCTACAACCGTCCGGAGTGCTCCAAGGGCTACCTGCGCGGGGAGGAGACTCGCGAGGAGCCGCTGTTCCGGCCAAACGAGTGGTGGGCAGAGCAGCGTGTGGAGCTGCTCACGCGCACAAGCGTTACAGCACTGGAGGTGGGTGGGCGCACCGCAAAGCTTTCAAACAAAGAAGAGGTCGGCTTCGACAAGGCGCTGCTGGCCACCGGCGCGAACGTGCGCCGCCTGAACGTGCCCGGATGCGACCTGGAGCAGATCCACTACCTGCGCACGCTCGGCAACGCCGACACGATCCGCGAGGGCGTTGCCGATGCCGAACGGGTCGTGTTGATCGGCGGCTCCTACATTGGCTGTGAGGTTGCCGCGTCGCTGACGCTGATGGGCAAGCAGGCGACGATCGTGATGCAGGAGGAAGCGACGCTCGAGCGCGGCTTTGGTAAGCGCGCCGGGCGCTTCTTTCAGGAGCTGCTCGAAGCGCAGGGGATCGAGGTGCACGGCTCCGATGGGCTCGAGCGCTTCGAGGGCACCGGGCGCGTGGGCAAAGTCGTGACGAGCAACGGGTTCGACCTCCCCGCCGAAGCGGTCGTCGTCGGCGCGGGTGTGACCCCCGACGTTGCCCTCGCACAACGCGCGGGTCTCCAGATCGGACAGCGTGGGGGAGTGCTGTGCTCCTCGCGTCTTGAGACCTCCGCCGCCGGCGTGTTCGCCGCCGGCGACATCGCCGAGTACGACTCGCCCGTCCACGACGGCCATGTGCGTATCGAGCACTGGGACGTTGCCTTCAATCACGGCAAGACAGCCGCGCTGAACATGCTCGGCCGCGACGTGCCGCATGAGGTCGTGCCCTACTTCTACTCGGTGCTCGGCAATTGGGGCGAGCTTGAATACGTCGGCCCCGCGTATGAGTGGGATGAGGAGATCGTGCGCGGTTCCTATGACGACGGCGAGTTCACTACCTGGTACCTGAAGGACGGGCGCGTGCTTGCCGCGCTCACGTTCGGCCGCGCGCAGGACCTCGACCATGCGCGTCGCCTGATCGCCGAGCGCCCGGTTCTCGAGGATGGACAGCGCGCCGCGCTCGCGAGCCTCGACGCCGACCTCGCCAGTCTGTAGGATCATTGCGTCAATAACGGTCGGTGGCGAAGGGAAGCCGGTGAG
>DATNKN010000125.1:0-4320 GCA_035603375.1 Solirubrobacteraceae bacterium | reverse complement strand
CACGCGCGCGCTCGTCGGGCTGGGCGCGCTGACGATCTTTGCCGGCACGGCCGCAACCGCCGCCGGGCCGCACGCCGGCGGCTCGCCCGGGCAGAAGATCAACCGCCTGGACTTCGACGGCAAGGGCACGATGGACTTCGTGATCCACCGCCACGCCGAGATCGCGTTCGTGTTCGGCCTGCTCGCACTTGGTGTTTGGTGGCTTGCGCGCCGCTCCCACGCCGACGGGGTCGTGCGGCTGTATGCGACCATCACCTGCTTGCTGATAGCCCTACAGGGAGTCGTCGGGCTGGTCCAATACGAGACCCACCTGCCCGCGGAGCTTGTCTGGATACACGTGAGCGTCGCCTCGCTCACCTGGCTGGCGGTGCTGTGGACGGCGTGCGCAGCCGGTCGCCTACAACCTCGCGACGACGGCGTTCCCCGGAAAATGGGGCCTGAAATACGCGAGCAGCAGGCGTCTGAGCGTGCGGACGTCCTTGCCACCCGTTAGCCTGGCCACAGCAAAGACACTCGAGAAGGGACTGCCATGACGAAGAACGAGCTGGCTGATGGGGTTGCGCAACGCACGGGTCTCGCGGGAACGCAGGCTCGGCAAGCGCTGGAGGCGTCGATCGAGTTGATCTCCGACGAGCTGGCGGCCGGAGGCGAGGTCGCTCTTGCCGGTTTCGGCAAGTTCAGCGTCAGCGCGCGCGCGGCCCGACAAGGACGCAACCCCTCGACCGGGGAGACCATCAACATCGCCGCCAGCAAGGCGGCGAAATTCTCCGCTGCGAGCGCGCTCAAGAAGCGTTTGAACTAAACCACCACAACGTGTGGTAAACGGAGTAGATGGACCTCTACCGGCGGAGAGCCCGCCGTGAGGCGCGCAAGCGCGAGCTTGCGCGCCGACGGGCACGGGGGCTCGCCGCCGTAGCACTGATCGCGGTGCTTGCGGTCGTCGCCGTGGTCGCGCTCGACTCCCGCGGCTCCTCCAAAGGCGGCGCGAGCGCGAGCGTCAAGCACTCGCTGGCCGTCGCCACGCCTTCCAGCGGCGCGCGGCGCAACCTCGCTGCCAACCGCCCATCCAGTGAGGGCACCGCTGGCACGACGAGCGGCCCGCTCGGCCACAAGTCGGTGCCGATCCTGATGTATCACGTCATCAACCCGCCGCCCACGGGCGCCAAATTCCCGGGGCTATACGTCGCGCCGGAAGAATTCGCCGCCCAGATGCAAGCCCTCGCGCGGGCCGGCTTTCATGCCGTGACGATGGACCAAATGCTCGCCAACTGGACGCGCGGCACGCCCCTGCCCCCGGGCAAGCCGATCGTGCTGAGCTTCGACAACGGCTACCAATCGCAGTACACCCAGGCGCTGCCCGTGCTGCGCCGGCTCGGGTGGGTGGGCGTCGAGAACATGCAGCTCACCGGCCTGCCGACCTCCCAGGGCGGGCTCAGCCAAGCACAGATATCGGCGCTCGTGGCCGCCGGCTGGGAGCTGGACACGCAGGGCCTCAGCCACGCGGAATTGACCACGCTCGACCCGGCCGCCCTGCACGAACAGGTTTCGTTGGCGCGCACCAAGGTGCAGAGCCGCTACCACGTGCCGGTCAACTGGTTCTGCTACCCCTCCGGCCACTACAACGCGGCCGTCGTTGCCGCCGTCAAGGCTGCCGGCTATGTCGGCTCGACCACGGTCGTGCCCGGCTGGGCCAGTCCCAAGGAGGACAGTTACCGGCTCCCGCGCCTACGCGTGCTGGGCGAAACCAGCCCGACTGAGCTGCTCGCCGAGATCGCAGCGATACGCACCAACCCGCCGCCACCGGCCTCCTACGAAGCCGGCGCATGAGTATGCGTGCACGGGCATGCCGGGAGCAGACGAGCAGGAGGGCCCGCCGGCGAGCGGGAAATGGGCAGCGGGCACCTGGCGACCCGGGAGTCGCGTCGCTGCACTTCAGCCAGACGGATCGATAGGATGCCGCCGATGAGATTGCCGACGGCGTCGCCAAGTGCGCGCGAGCTAACGACCAGCGGATGGTGCCTATGACACACGTGCCCGGATGGGGCTCCTGGAGCTTCGACCCTCTCGCGATCGTCGGATTGCTCGCGGCTTCGGCTCTCTACGCACGCGTCTACATGCGCGCCGCTGCCCGCTCCTCTGCCGTCGGTGCGGGCCACTGGGTGTTCTATGCGGCCGGCATCGCCGTGCTGGCAATCGCGCTGCTCTCGCCGCTGGACGCGATCGGCGACAAATACCTGCTCTCTGCGCACATGGCCCAGCACGTGCTGCTCTCCGACGTCGCCCCAGCTCTGCTCCTGCTCGGCCTGCGCTCGCCCGTGCTGCCGCTCGGCCTGAGTCGCTCAGCCCTGCGAGCGGTCGCCCCCGGCGGAGGACGCTCGGGTCGCGTGCTCGCCGTGCTCACCTCGCCGTGGGTCGCGATCCCGCTATGGGCGGTCGCCACCTGGATATGGGCGATCCCCGCCGTCTTCGACTTCGCCGCCCAGCACCAGGTCGTGCACGCGTTCGAGCACGCCACCCTCTTCTACACGGGCCTCGCTCTGTGGTGGCTGATCGTTGACCCGCTGCCGCGCGCACGCCTGCGCCCCAACGGCCAGCGACTCGCCCTGCTCGGCTTCAGCCGCCTGGCCTCAGCGGCCGTCTGCCTGCCGCTCACGTGGATCTCGACCACCGAGTACCCGCTCTATGCAAACGCCCCGCGCGCCTACAACCTCTCCGCGATTGCCGACCAGCATCTCGCCGGAGCCGGCATGTGCTTCATCGAGTTCCTCGTCTTCGGCATCGCCTTCGCCACGGTCTTCATAAGCATGCTCGGCCGCGACGATGCCCGCATTACTGTTGCTGAACAGGCTGCCGTCGGGCACTAGGGCCCTTAAGCGTCGACCTAGTCCGAAGACAGCTCGACCCGCACTAGGCGGGTCGAGGACGCTACAGCCGATTGATACTCGCCTCTGACGCTACAGGGGCGAGTGGCATACAAATGGGCGGATCAACCACAACCAGTGTTGTTGCCGCAGCTAGAGCACGTGTAGCAAGACCCGGTGCGCTGCATCATGCCACCGCACTGAGAACACGCCGGGCCGAGGTCCAGGCCCTGTAGACGGGCGGGGACGACGGGGGGAGAGTCGGTCAGCGCGCTTGCCGCCGGGACGCCGTCGACGCCGACGCTTGCCTCCGGGCCGGCGGTGTCGGAGGCGTTCATCGACTGCGCGGCCTCCTGGGCGGCCTTGCGGGCTCGCACCGCCGGGGTGAGGATGCCCAGCTCCTCCTGCGCGTCGGTGTCCAGGAAGCGTGAGGCCAGCCAGCGCATGATGTAGTCCGGCATCGACTTGGCAAACGGGATCTCCGGGTTGCCGGTGATCCCCTCCGGCTCGAAGCGCATGTAGCTGAACTTCTGCACGAGCGTTTCCAGCGGCACGCCGTACTGCAGCGAGATCGAGATCGCGGTGGCGAAGGAGTTCATCATGCCCCTGAGCGTCGACCCCTCCTTGCCGATGTCGGTCAGGAAGATCTCGCCCACGGTGCCGTCCTCGTACATGCCGGCGGTGATGTACCCCTCGTGTCCGCCGATCGAGAACTTGTGCGTGATCGACTGGCGCTCGCGTGGCATGCGCTTGCGCCGTGGCCCGGCCTCGGCCAGCGCCTTGGTAACCGCTGCGTCGACGATCGCGTCCACGTCGACTGGAGCAGGGGCGTCCTTCTGCGCATCGGTGCGCAACGCCTGTGCTGTCTTTGAGCCATCGCGGTAAATCGCAAGCGCCTTGACGCCCAGGCGCCATGCCTGCGTGTAGGCGTCGGCGATGTCCTCGACGGTCGCCGTTTGCGGCAGGTTGACGGTCTTTGAGATGGCGCCGGAAATGAACGGCTGCACTGCGCCCATCATCTTGATGTGGCCGGCATGGGAGATCGCGCGCTCGCCCACCGCCACGTCGAACACCGGCAGGTGCTCGGCCGCCAGGCCGGGCGCGCCGATGATCGTGCCGTGCTCGGCCAGGTGCGCCTCGATCTGCTCGACCTGCTGCTCTGAGTAGCCGAGCGTTTGCAACGCCAGCGGCACGGTGCGGTTGACGATCGTCATCTGCCCGCCGCCGACCAGCTCCTTGAACTTGACCAGCGAGAAGTCGGGCTCCACGCCGGTCGTGTCGCAGTCCATCAGGAAGGAGATCGTGCCGGTGGGAGCCAGCACGGTTGCCTGCGCGTTGCGATAGCCGAAGCGCTCGCCCAGCTCCACCGCCTCCTCCCAGGAGCGCTTGGCGGCATCGAGCAGCTCCGTGTCGACGCAGGTGCTCTCGGGGATCTGGTGGGAGGCGTCGCGGTGCATCC
>DATNKN010000115.1:0-10064 GCA_035603375.1 Solirubrobacteraceae bacterium | reverse complement strand
CGATGCATACTCGCGTGGCGCTGACGCTGCGCATGGTCGGTGGTCTGACCGTGACCGAGATCGCCCGTGCCTTCCTGGTGGCGGAGACCGCGATGGGGCGGCGGATCACGCGTGCGAAGGCCAAGATCAAGGCGGCTCGCATCCCCTATCGCGTGCCGTCCGCGGAGGATCTCTCGGTACGCGTCTCTGGCGTACTCGCCGTCCTCTTCCTTGTCTTCAACGAGGGCTATCTGGCGACCGGCCCCGACACCGATCCCCTACGCCACGACCTGACCGCCGAGGCGATCCGGCTCACTCGTCTGATCCGTGCCCTCATGCCGGATGACGGTGAGGTGGCCGGCCTGCTGGCGCTGATGCTCCTCACCGAGGCCCGCCGCACCGCCCGGATTTCGGCGAGCGGCGAACTGGTCGCGCTCGACGAGCAGGACCGTGGGTCCTGGGACCGCGAGCTGATCGCCGAGGGCCACGCCCTGGTCCGCGCGCGCCTCGCCTCCGGCCAGGCGCCGGGGCGCTACCAGATCCTCGCCGCGATCAACGCCGTCCACACCGACGTCCGCGACACCGACTGGTCGCAGGTCATCGCGCTCTACGACCAGCTGGTCCGCCTCGACCCCTCCCCGATCGTGCGGCTCAACCGGGCGATCGCAATCGCCGAGCTCGACGGCCCGGAGGTCGCGCTGGCGGAGGTTGACGGTCTGCCGCTGGAGGACTACCACGCCTTCCACGCCACCCAGGCCGACCTGCTGCGCCGGCTGGGCCGCAGCGAGGAGTCGCGGGCGGCCTACGACCGGGCCATCGCGCTGGCCGGCAACACCGCCGAGACGGCGTACCTCATCCGTCGCCGCGACCAGCTGGCCGGTACGCGAACCTGATTCGCCCGGGCAGAGGCGCTGTTGTTGCTTGCGCCAGTCGCGTCCGGTCTGATCGGCCAGAGCAGGAGGATCGCGCTGGCAAACTCTCGGGTGTGCTCACTCTATTTGGTGCTTGCGCTGTCACGTTCATGATGCTGATGTACGTGCTGGAACGGCGCGGCCAAGGCTTCATCCTGGCCTTCGCTTGCGGCTGCGCATTGTCGAGCGCTTACGCTTCCTCGCGGGAACCTGGCCCTTCGGCGTGGTCGAGGCGATTTGGGCCGTGATTGCGTTGAAGCGCTACCGATCCAAGCCAACTGTGCATGTGCATCCGACGGAGAACTAGCAGTCGCAGATCGGTAAGACGCTGCGGACAGGTGTCAGTGGTAGCGGTCGAAGTCTGCCGGCCATGGCAGCGGGAAGAGGTGCCGGTAGGGCCGCGCGTCGGCGATCACGTTGGCGAAGGATGGCCGGTGCGCCAGCGCCTGGTAGTAGCGCGTCAGCCGTGGGTGCTCGCCCTCACTCCACGGGTGAATAGCCAGGGCGTAAAACAAGCCCGGTGCGGCGGCGCAGTCGGCGATCGTAAACGTATCGCCGGCTAGGAACTCGTGCTGGGTGAGCTGCGCCTCGAGCATGCCGTAGGCCATGTCGAGCCGGCCGCGCGCGCGAGCGACAGCGCGCTGGTCGAAGCGCTCCTCGACGGTGTCGAGGACGATTGACTGGACAGCGTCGGAGATGTACTGGTCGCAGATGCGGTCCCACTTGCGGGCTTCGAGCGAAGGCACCAGCTGCGCGCCGGCGACGTGCTCGATAATGATCGACGTCTCCCCGATGATCTCGTCGCCGTCGCGTAGCACCGGGATCGACGCCGGCGGCCACAGCTCGGCCAGCTCGGTGCGGTCGAAGTCGCGCTGCTCCTCGAGGACGTCGTAGGCGACGCCCTGCTCGCTCAGCGCGATCAGGACCTTCTGGCAGTAGAGCGCGAATGGGTGCTCGTAGAGGGTGTAGCGCATCGGGATGCTCCTCGTGGTCGGGTGTTCACACTTTATGATCGGAGCCGTCGGCGAGTTCTCGACATCGACGTGAAGCCGCTCTGTTTGGGCACGGAGTAGCGCTGCTCGGGAGTGCTCGCGGTACGGCGGGCGCATCCTCATACCCGGCCACCGCGGCCGGCATGTCGCCGGCCCATTTCATGCAGATGCGCATGTCTCATATGCATGAGATGTTGTGGTCTCCCATGGCTGAGGTCGGCTATCCACCTCGCCTTCAGGTCCAAGTCGGTACTTACGCGCCAACTGGCATGGAACGCCCCCGAATTGCCGACCTGGCAAGATGGCGACATGGAACGAGTGCTTGGAATCGGTGGATACTTCATGCGTGCCGTCGACCCGGTCGCCTTGGGCGCGTGGTATCGCGATTTCCTTGGCCTGAACGCCGATGAGAACGGCCTGTGGCGCCAGGTTGCCGGGCCGACAGTGTTCGCGACGTTCGAGTCCGAGACCGACTACTTCGGGTCCCGTGCCCAGCAGGTGATGATCAACTTCCGGGTCCGCGACCTGGATGCCATGCTCGCACAACTGCGCGCCAAGGGAGCGAACGTGGCTGAAGAGACGCAGGATATGGAGGGTGTCGGTCGATTCGGCTGGGTCACCGATCCCGAGGGCAATCGGATCGAGCTGTGGCAGCCCGCCTGACGTGCTCCTGCTCCTAGATATTGCCCCTAGCTGGATACGCCGTTAGCGCCGATGTCCGCAGGCATCGCGTGAGCGATTCGTAGCTGCTCGCGAGCGTCGACGCGTCGATGCTGGCGGCGCAGCCACTCCCGTCGGTGCCTCGGCGGCGCCCGGACCCACCTTCTTTACGTGGAGTGGCTGCGACGCGAACGCCGCCGTCTCGACGCCCGAGAGCATTTGCGCACCGCCCTCGACATGTTCAGAAGTATGGGCACCGAGGCGTTCGCGGGCCGCTCCGAAAGGAAGCTGCTGGCGACCGGCGAGCGCGCCCGCAAACGGACCGTGGATACGCTCGACCAGCTCACTCCGCAGGAGGAGCAGATTGCGCGCCTTGCCGCGAAAGGAGCCACAAACCGAGAGATCGCCGCTCAGCTCTTCATCACCCAGAGCACCGTCGAGTACCACCTACGCAAGGCATTCCGCAAGCTCGACGTGAAGTCACGCACCCAGCTCGCACACCCTATGTCGTAGTTGTCCCCGCGTCCGCTTTAGTTGCGTTCTAATGTTCCGGGCATGGCTGCGGCGGAACGCATCGAGGTGGCTGACGCGCCCGATCGCGATCGCTACGAGCTGTCGATTGACGGGGAGGTGGTTGGCTTCACCGCGTATCGCGTACGCCCCGGCCTGATCGCGTTCGTCCACACCGAGGTCGACGAGCGCCTCCAGGGTCGCGGACTCGCTGACCGGCTGATCCGGTTTGCTCTGGAAGACGCCCGTGCACGATGTCTCGCTGTGCTGCCGTTCTGTCCGTTCGTCAAAGGATTCATCGAACGTCATCGGGAGTTCGAGGCTTTGGTTCCCGACACCTACAGGGAGCAATTCGGCTTGTGAAGCGCTACGAGGGCGAGCATCAGCGAACGAGCCCCATTGCGACCGCAGCGGGCCGTGCCGGCGATGGGAGTACGAGCTAGGCCGCTGAAAACAACCGCGGCCTTTATCTGCGCCGTTCTCTCGCTTGCGACGTTCTGGCTGTCGGGGCGTGCGGCTAAAGCTGTGGGGCCGTCGGTGCCGGTTCGATCACGACGCGTCCGAGCCCGATCACCTCCATCTCTGTCTGGGGGGCGCAGACGGCGATCTCGGCGGACTCGCGTCGCAGCGTTCGACGCAGCGAGACGAAGGCGGCGGAGCCGAGGATCGCGGGGACCCACAGCGCGATCGCTCGATACGCGATCACCGCCGAGGCTGCGACGGTGATCGGCACGTTGTACAGCACGAACGTTCCCACCAAGCCCGCGTCAACGCCGCCGATCCCTCCGGGGACGGGAATCAGTCCGCCGAGCTCACCGATCAGGTAGGACATCCCCAGGATCGCCAGCGGCGGCGCGCCGCCGAAGGCGCGAAACGTCGCCCACAGGATCATCACGTCGAAGACGAGGTAGGCGAGGATCCCGCCGATCAGCCAAGCGTTGCCTTCACGCAGCAGCGCGACCGCCTCGTTGACGCCGTCAGCGACGGCCACCAGGGTCTTCAGCACCAGCCTGGAGCGGCGCGGGGATCCGCTTGCTTCGTTGCGATCCAGTCGCCGGTGCAAGCCCGCGGAGGAGCGTCCCGCGAGCAGAAACCCAACGATCGCGGCTGCGGCTATCGCGGCGGGCAGGAGCGTCAGTGCCAGGCTCGTCTCCCCCGGCAGCACCCGTATGGCGAGACCGACCCCGATGAGGACCACGCCGACCACGTTCGCGACGCTGGTCAGCATGAAGAAGGCCGCGGTGCGACGCGCGATCTCGGCCGTCGGCATCCCGCCTCGTTTGAGCGCCCAGGCTCCAAGCGCCAGGCCACCGGCTCCGCCGGTCGGCAGAAGCGCGTTCGCGCCCATCTCAGACATCCCGATCTGGTAGCTGACGCGCCAGCGCATGCGCCTGCAGAACACCATCCGAAAGATCGCCACATACCCCAGGCCGGAGAGCACCTTCAGCCCCGCTCCAAGCGCGAGCCACACGGGGTTGGCGTGCGAGAGCTGAGCGCGCAACCCGGCGAGCCCCGGAAGCAGCGTCACGACCGCAAAGACGGCGAGGACGATCCCGGTCAAGAACAGCAGCTGCTTGCGCACCTTTCGACGACTCAGCTCCTCGGGAACCTGCAGGTCGTCCGGAAGGACGCTCGCCGTCATGCGCCATCCCCACAGCCCGTCCGGGCACTGGTGTCCTGACTTTTACATCTCACAAGACCATGCTTACATCTCACACGACCATGCGATGTGCGAAAGTGCCGCAACAGCGATTGTCAGGACATCGGCTCCATGCCGAGCAGCCACGAGCACGAGCAGAGATGGGGCCACGGTCGAGTCGCAGGTAAGGGCGCGTATCACCCCGTTTCAAAGCAGAGAGCGACTGGAAGGGCGCACCACCGGGACCGCCACAAAGACCGCGCACAGTGTTACTTTCCGCCAAATGAGCTCAATGAACGACAACAATGAGATCAGCGCCCTCCTCGCGGACATCCCGCAGAGCGCAAACGCGCTGGGCCAACCGGCGGCCCCGGTCACACTTGCGTACTTCGCCGACCTGCAATGCCCTTACTGCCGGGATTTCTCGCTCGAGGTGCTGCCGTCAATCATCGAGCGGTGGGTACAGACCGGCAAGTTGCGAATCGAGTCTCACGCTCTGCAGACGGCGACGCACGAGCCGGAGGTGTTCATGGCCCAGCAGGTCGCGGCGCTGGCGGCCGGCAGGCAGGACAAGGCCTGGCACTTCATCGAGACCTTCTATGCGGAGCAGGGAGAGGAGGGCTCGGGCTATGTCACCGACGCATACCTCCGGGGCATCGCGAGCCAGCTCACGGGCCTAGACCTCGCGCGCTGGACCAGCGACCGACGCGACCCGGAGCTTGCCAACGAGATCGCCGGCGACGCGCGGGCGGCGGAGAACGCCGGACTCACGGGAACCCCATCGTTTCTGATCGGCGCGAGTGGGGGCACGATGAACGGGTTCTCGCCGAGCGATCCGACATCGTTCGACGTGGCCATCGAGGGGCTTCTGAAGGGGGCGGCATGACGTCCGACGCAGTGACGCGGATGGGCGCGCTCGCGTGCTCGCGGACGACCACAAGCTGCCGATGCTCGGCCTTGGTGTCTGGCAGGTCCCAATGGACAGGAGTGCGTGGACACCCGCACCACTAAACGCGCGCGGCTCGACGTCACAGCCACACGGCGCCGGCGAGACCTTGCGCGTCAGGCTGGCCGAGACCGCCGAGGCTACCCGTCGAGTCCTCTGCCGAGGATCGACTCCAGTCAACCAGCTGACTCACATGGATGAGACGCCAGCTGTCTCATTTGAATGGGATTCGGCCGTCTCAGATCGGCGGGACGCTGCAGTAGGTGCGGCGTGTCATTCATCTGAAACCGAAATCTCACTCATGTGAGACCGCTTTGCCTCATCCATCTGAGACCGGCCGTGGCGGCCGGCCGGAGCCCTCAGCCGATCTGCTGTGCCAGCTCGACGATGATCCCCTCCGGGCCGCGGACGTAGCAGAGCCGATAACTGTCTTCGTAGCGCTCCACCTCGCCAACAAGCTCCGCGTCGCGGGCTCGCAAGCCAGCGACGACAGCGTCGATGTCATCGACTGCGAATGCGATATGGCGGATGCCCGGAGTGTTCGCCGGCGCGTGCCGGTCACCGCCCCCGCCCGACGGAGCGTGAAACTTCGCCAGCTCAAGCCGTCCGTGACCGTCCGGGGTCTCCAACATCGCGATCTCCGCCCGGACGCCCTCTAGCCCCACCACACGGTCCACCCAACTGCCCTCGACCAGCCCCTCGCCCTGCAGCTTGAGTCCGAGCTCGACAAAGAACGCTGTCGCGGCCGCGAGACCGTCGACAACGATACCCACGTGCTCCATGCGTTGGATCGCCATGCGCTCGAGGGTAGCGCCAACGGTCTACTCACCCTCGTACTCTCGGTCCTCCGCAGGTTCTCAAGATAGATGCAACGCAATAGCCCACAACCATGAGCAGAGAGGAGAGGAGATCATCATGACCCAGCCGACCAAGATCCTGATCGCAGATGCGACAGGAACCGTCGGGCGCGAGCTCGCGGCCCAGCTCTCAGTGAGAGGTACCGCGGTGCGTGCGTTGGTGCGTGACTCCGAGTCGGCCAATCTCCCGGCGGGCGTTGAATCACAGGCTCCCCAGCGCGCAGCCTGAGCGAATGGGCCATACATCACGCCGATGACTTCCACTGATGCCGGGTCAACTGTGGCGACTGATCTGGGTGGCGGTGAGCGCGGCTCCGACGAGGGCAAGGATCGCGGCAGCCAGTAGGCCGTCATGCATCCCGGAGATGAACTGCTCGGCGTAATCTGAGGTCCCGGACGCGGCTGGGAGCATCGAGCCAAGGATCGCAATTCCGAAGACGCCGCCGATCTGGCGTGCGGTGTTCACCGTCGAGGAGGCCATGCCCGCGCGATCGGGCGGCACGGCGCCAAGTACCGCGGCGGCCATCGGGGTCGAGGTGATGCCGTACCCGATGCCGATGATCAGGAACGCCGGCCATACCTCGTCGTAGCCGCTGTGGACTCCCAGACGCAGCAGTAGCAGCGTGCCGAGGGCGATAAGGGCAAGACCGCCGGCCATCGGCGGCCAGTGCCCGGTGCGGTGGATGTTTCGGCCGATGAGTGGGCCAGTTATCGCGAACGCACCGCACAGCGGGATGAAGCGCAGGCCGCCCTGAAGCGGTGTGTCGCCCGCAACTTGCTGGAAGTAGAGCGCGAAGATGAAGAGGAGGCTGAACATGACGAACCCCATGATCAGACCAGCGACGTTGGCCGCCGCGTAAGCGCGGTTGCGGAAGTAGCCCAGCGGCAGCATGGGCTCCGGGCGCAAGCGCTCGACGAGCACGAACCCGACCAAGGCCAGCATGCCGCTCGCCAGCAGTGCGACGGGCAGCGATGTAGAGAATCCGTGCCGCCCACCTTGGATCGCCGCAGCGGCCAGCAGCGCGAGGCTCGCGGCACCGAGCGCCTGCCCTTGCAGGTCCATGCGCCCCGCGCTCCGCTCATTTGTCTCTGGCACGGCAGCGACCACCAGCACGGCGGCGGCGAGCGCGACCGGCAGGTTGACTAGGAACACGGCAGGCCAGGTGAATGCTCGAAGCAACAGACCACCGAGGACCGGACCGAGTACCAGCGACAGACCGCCCGCGCCCGCCCAGATCCCGACCGCGCGGGCGCGCTCGCGCCCATCCGGGAATGTAGCGGTGATCAGCGCTAGCGTCGCCGGCAGCATGATCGCCGCGCCGATGCCTTGCAGCACGCGGAAGCAGACCAGCTCCCAGGTAGTGCCGGCAAGCGCGCACAGACCCGACCCGAGCGCGAACACCCCCAACCCGACGAGGAAGACTCGCTTGTGCCCCGAACGATCACCGATGCGCCCGCTGCTCAGCAGCAAACTTGCAAGCGCAAGGATGTAGCCGTCGATGACCCACTGCAGGCCACTGGTCGAAGCGTGCAGGCTCCGCGCGATGCTGGGCAGTGCCACGTTGACGATCGTGGTGTCCAGTTGCAGCATGAACTGGCCCATGCACACTGCGGTCAGCACCAGCGGCTGACGCCAGCGAGACACCCAGCTCGAAAGGGTGCCGGCCCGCAAGCTCGCGGCTGCACCCGTTTGTATCGTGACCATGGTGCGAGGTTACACTTGATATTGCTCAATCCCCATTGAGCTATTCGACGCTTATCGTGTAGGTATGCTCGCCGATGCAGACCTCGCCGTTGTCGCCACCCTTATGGGCGACGCCAAGCGCGCGAGCATGCTGCTAGCGCTGATCGGGGGCGAGGAGCTGACTGCCCGTGAACTGGCCGCTCGCGCTAACGCCACCTCCTCGCTGGCCAGCGCACATCTCGCAAAGCTGATCGATGGAGGGCTGCTGCTCGCCGAGCGGCGCGGGCGCAACCGCTACTACAGGCTCGCCAACAACCAGATAGCCGAAGCGATCGAGGGCATGCTCACGATAGCCCCCGCGCGGCGCGCCCGAAGCCTGCGCGAGTCAAGCCGCGGCAACGCCATCCGCCACGCACGCACCTGCTACGACCACCTCGCCGGCGAGCTCGGCGTAGCGCTCATCGACGCCCTCGAGCACCAGGGACTGGTCGGAGTCCACAACGAGGGTTACCCACTCACGCTCGCCGGCCAGGAACGCCTAAACGGGTTGGGGATCGACATCGACGCACTGCAGCGTGGACGAAGAACGGTCACCCGCGCGTGCCTGGACTGGACAGAGCGCCGCCCGCACCTAGCCGACTCGCTCGGCGCCGCGCTCGCCACTCGTCTGCTTGAACTCGACTGGATCCGCCGCCGCACCGACACGCGCGCGGTGACCGTCACCGATGCCGGACGCCGCCAGCTACGCGCCGAACTTGGCATCAATTTCTGACCATAAGCGAGAACTTCGCATCGGTTCATTCTTGTGTCGTCTTACATCCTGTAGGACGAGCTACTAAGTGGTTTCGTTCGCAAGTCCCCGCACGTATTCGGCGGACTGGAACACCCGCTCCTGGCGGCGAGCGGGTGCGCCACGACGCCGACACAGAACGCTGTTTGTCGTCCTGAGCAGGCGTGAGCTCGGCGTAGGGTAGGTGCTCGGATGTCGGGCGAAGCGAGAGCACCGTATGCGTCAGGCTGGGGTGCTTTCGCGGTCGCGCTCTTGCAGATATGGCGCTAGGTACTCGGCGGCGATCTTGTTCGACGGCGACCATGTTGGTGTGTCGGTGATTTCGGAGCTGAACCCGTGTCCTCCGGTGATGTGAGCGGTGAGGTATTGAGGCTTCCCGTTCGTCAACAGCATGCCGTGGATCATGGGGTTGAAGCGCTGGGGCGTTATCGAAGCCCCAGCCAGCGCTGCGATTGACTGGGCAGCTATGTCGGCCTGTTGCGAGCCGACGCCGCCATGCTTGATGGGAAAGTCGGTCGCATCACCGGCCGCGTAGACGCGCTCGACATCTGGAACCCGGCAGTATGGGTCTACCCGGATGAAGCCGTGATCGCCTAGCGGGATACCGCGCACCTCGGGCCCGAAGAGTTCGGGTAGCGCGATCACCCGATCCACCTCTAGGTGTCGGTCACCTGGGTTGACCACGACCTCGCGGGCGTTGGGAACCTCGGCGTATGCGGAGGTGATCGTCTCGATGCTCGCACGGGCGAGGAGCTTGGCTATGGAACTGCTCGCCGACGCGCCAAAGATCGCGAGCGGGCCGTCCTCTGGGGTGACGATCGTCGTCTTCAGATCTATACCCATGTCATACGCGCGTCCGGCTGTCATCAGCGCGAGCTCGTACAACGGCAGCGGCCAGGCCATGCGGCCGGGCGCAACAAACGCCAGCTTGTGGATGAAATCGCCCTCGACATCCTGGATCAGCCCGTGCATGGTTATGTCCAGATCGCGGTCGTCGATCGTCAGGGCGTGCTTGTAGCGCTTGTTGATGCTCGCGCCAAGCGCGAGGACAAGCGCGTCGTACTCGATCGCCTCGTCGGCCTTCGTGTGGATCGTC
>DATNKN010000097.1:0-4132 GCA_035603375.1 Solirubrobacteraceae bacterium | reverse complement strand
CAGAACGCTCGGTACCGTGCGCACGGCGATCGACGAACTGGAAGGACGTCCGGGGGTGATCGGCATCGCCGGCGACGGCCCAGGCGAGATCGATTACCAGAAAGCGGTGTTCGGCAACTTCCCGTTGATGTTCGCGATCATCGCGCTGCTCACGATCGTGCTGCTGGCACGCGCGTTCCGCTCGCTCGTGCTCGCCGTGAAGGCGGTCGTGCTCAACCTCATCTCGATGGCGGCCGCGTTCGGGTTCATGACGTGGTTCTGGCAGGAGGGTCACGGCTCGCAGGCGATCTTTGGGATTCCCGCGACGGGAGCAATCACGTTCTGGGTGCCAATCCTCGTGTTTGCTTTCCTGTTCGGCCTTTCGATGGACTACGAGGTATTCATCCTCGCGCGTGTGCGCGAGGAATACGATCGCACTGGCGACACCGACGAGGCAGTCGTCGCCGGCCTGGGACGCACGGGTCGTTTGGTGACGAGCGCAGCGTTGATCCTGTTCCTGGCGTTTGCGTCGCTGGCGTCAGCCCCGAACACCGACATCAAGGTGCTGGCCACCGGTCTCGGCGCCGGTATCCTGCTCGACGCAACCGTGGTGCGGGCGCTCCTGCTCCCTTCGTTGGTTTCGCTGCTCGGGAAGTGGAACTGGTGGTTTCCGCGCCCGCTGGCGTGGCTTTTGCGCGTGCCGCCCAACCCTAGCGGCGCCACCGCGCAGAGGCCGAACGAAGACTCCGATGGGCTCATGTCCGTAGCGCAAGAGGACGGAGCCGGCGGGTAGCGTGCGAGTCGATTACGAGCGCCACGGGCGCAACTACGCGCAGCATCGCCGACCGGACCCGCGTATCGCGGCACGCATTCACGCCGCGCTCGGGGACGCGCGCACCGTGCTGAACGTGGGTGCTGGCGCCGGCTCCTACGAGCCACTCGATCGCTGGGTGCTTGCGGTGGAGCCGAGCGCGACGATGCGCGCCCAGCGCCCGACGGGCGCGGCACCGGCAATTGCGGCTAGCGCGGAGAACCTGCCGTTCGACGACGGAACGTTCGACGCGGCGATGGCGTGCGTGACGATCCATCACTGGCACCCGCCCGAGGCGGGCCTGGCCGAGCTCCGCCGGGTGTCGCGCGGGCCCGTGGTTGTGTTTACGTTCGAGCTGAGCGCGCTGCCGGACTGGCAGCTTGAGTATTTGCGCGAGGGGGTCGAAAAGGAGCGACTGCGATTCCCCGCAATGCAGGACATCGAGGCAGCGTTGGGCGGCCGCACGCGCGTGGAGCGAGTGCTCACCCCGGGCGATTGCACCGACGGGTTCTTCGAGGCGTTCTGGAAGCGCCCCGAGGCACTGCTCGACCCCGAAGTGCGTAGCGCCCAATCGATCTGGGCGCTACTGGAACCGGAGGTGGAACGGCAGATGGTACAGCGGCTCGCCAGTGCGCTTGACAGCGGCGCGTGGGACGCCGAGCATGGGCATCTGCGCGAGCGAGACAGTTTTCAGGGGGCGCTGCGACTGGTGGTGTCGGAGGTTTCTTAGGGGCCGACGACCGGTGCGTTCGCCTCGGCCCAGCGCATGATCGCGCCCGAGCCGACGACCACATCGCCATCGTCGAGCAGGAGCATCGGCACCGCCCGCTGGCCACTTAGACGCTCCACCTCAGCCCGGTCGCGCGCGCGGTTCGGCAGGGTCCAGAACTTCAGGCTGCCGCCCTTGGCCGTCTTGCGCTCATAGCTGTGCCCGGCGACGTCGAGCGCCTTGGCGGCCCTCCCGCACGGATGGGCCAGCGGCGCCGGCAGGCCACCGAACGACGTGCCGCTCGAACAGACATAGAGGACCACAAGAGGATCATACGCGCAGCCATGAAGCGAAGCGAGCGCCCGCGCAAGCGGCGTGCGACCCGCGGATATCGCCCACCCACCCACGGTCTTCTACGGATGCCTTGAGCCCACCGTGCTGGTTGACTCGCGATGAGCACAACCTGTCCGGGCTGGCGACCCGAGCGCACGGCCCGACACAACGAACCGCGAGCGTCCGCAGCCGCGCCGCTCGACATGCCCAACAGGAAGCGAGACGCAATGAGCGACAAGCCAGTTTTCATCTATGCGGCAACGTATGCTGACCGGGCGGACGCCCTCGCCGACTATGACGGACTGATCGAGCTCCACAGGGCCAAGCTCGTCGGCACCTATGACGTGGCGGTCATCAGCAAAGACACCGATGGCAAGGTGCATGTGGAGAAGCACGAGAAGCCGACGCAGCACGGCGCGTGGGGCGGGATCGCGGTCGGCGCGCTCGTCGGCGTGTTGTTCCCGCCGTCGATCATTGGCGCGGCGGCTGTCGGCGGCGTTGTCGGCGGCGTTGGCGCACACCTGCGCAAGGGCATCTCGCGCGGCGACGCCAAGGAGCTCGGCGAGCTGCTCGAAGGCGGAGAGGCCGCACTGATCGTGATCGGCGAGTCGCGACTGCAAGAGCAACTGGACAAGGCGCTCGGGCGCGCGGAGAAGACGACAGAGAAGGAAATCGACGCCAGCAGCGAGGAGATCAAGCAGGAGCTACGGCGCGAGCTTGACGAAGTGGAGCAGACCCCCGCGAGCTGAGGGCGCGAGCCGGCCGGTGCGCCGCGCGATGCGACGGCGCACCGGCACGCCGTCGCAATCCGTGCTTTCCGCCGCACGCGGCGGGCCAATCCCGGGCCCTCGACGGGTGCGCTGCTGGCGCGCTGTGGTGCGGCGCTATTTATAGTCAGCGGGAATACCCCCCGACTTGCCGACTTGCCGACTTGCCGACCTGCTGCGGCGCGGAGGCATCCAGGCGGGCGCAACTTGCGCAGGCGCCCGTCCGGCGCCTACCTATGCGAACTGATCTGCTGATCAGCCTAGGGCATAAGATGGCCGGCATGATTTGCCGCTGTGGACATCCAAAGCACGAGCACCGCCACTACCGGCGCGGCATGGACTGCTCGCGCTGCTCGTGCGTCAGGTTCCGCTGGCGGTGGCTGCCGCGGCTCAAACGCGACAAGCGCGAACGCGAGCGGACACAAGCGCGGCTATAGGGCGACGACATCGAAACGGGACCGGCGCGCGTCTGCCTCCGAGCCCGTCGAACCGCTTCCATCCGAACCGGCCGACCGTCGCCTAGGAAACCGAGGCTGGGCCGGCGCCCAGCGGCGAGAGGGGCTGCTCCGCGCCCGCCCGCGACCGCGCCAGCCACTCGAGGAGCGTTTCGTGCATCGTCTCCACCCCCACGATCGGAGCGGCGGGTTCGCTCCAATCGGAGGGCACTACGGCAAACGGCTTCGTTTGCGGGCCGCCAAGCCCGCCGTGGGAGCCCATGAACTCCTCGAAGGGAGCGACCTCCTCGACGCTCGGGTCGTACATGCAGTTCACGAGAATGTCAGGACAGTGGGGAAAGCGATCGTGGCGGCGTAGGTGGTCGGCCGCGGTCGCGTCGAACGCGGCGAGCGGGTCCTCCCCCTCAATCGCGTCGTCGCTCAGGCGCCGATATCCGGCCCCGCCGAGCACGAGCGCACCGTGCGCTTGCGAGCGCACCATTGCGTAGGCGATCCCGGGATGGGTGGTGAGCGCGTCGAGCAGTCGCGGGTGCATGTCGGCGATCTGCTCGAGCGTGAGCCGCCGCGGACTTGCGGGCAGATAGATGAGGCCGAGCCCGCCCGAGGCCATCACGATCGCCTCGTGCTGTGCGTCCGCGGCCGCACGCTCTTGGAGCGCGTCGCGGTTGGGCCCCAGAGCGACCGTGCCCTGCACCGATCTGGCGCGTGTGGCGCGCGCCAGCATACGCCCGCCCACGCTCGGGTCCTGACGGGCGTCGGCGAGCACGGCGCCCACGTCGCCCCAGGCCTCGTCCACGGCCGCCGGCGCGTACACCCCACCTTGGGCAAGCGCCCCGCGCACCACATCCTCGAGCGTCTCGCCGTAGCGCTGGCGAAACGGCGCGCCCTGTGTTTGCCCGTGGTCGGAGAGCACAACCAGGTGGTAGGGGCGTGGCGACTGGGCGGTCGCACGCTCCAGTCGAGCCAGCTGCCGGTCGTGTCGCTTGAGCACCGCCAGCGCGTCGGGCTCGCGAATCCCCGAGTGGTGCGCAACCTCGTCGTAGCCGACGAAGGTCGCGTAGCTGACGGGCACGCCCTC
>DATNKN010000067.1:0-2046 GCA_035603375.1 Solirubrobacteraceae bacterium | reverse complement strand
TGGTGCTGATCGGCACTCGGCACGACTCCCACGCCGAGATCGCAGCCGCCGCGCTACGCGCTGGCAAGGCGGTATTCGTCGAGAAGCCGCTCGGCCTCACACGCGAGCAGATCGACGACGTCTGGAGCGCGGGCGGTGGCGACGCCGCCCCGCTGACGATCGGCTTCAACCGGCCGCTGGCACCGCTCTCACAGCAGCTCCACCAGCAACTCACACGTGTCGACGGGCCGCTTCAACTCATCATCCGCGTCAACGCGCCCCTGTCCGCCGAGCACTGGCTCAACGACCCGCACCAGGGCGGCGGACGCATCCTCGGCGAGGGGTGTCACTTCTTCGACTACGCCAATTGGCTGTGCGGTGTGCCCTTGAGCGTGAGCGGAGCGGCGGCGCGAGCGCAGGCGAACGCGCAAACGGTGCAGAGCGCGAGCGTAACGATCAGATATGAGAACGGCTCCGTCGCGAGCGTGCACTATTCGGGCCTGGGGCCGGCGACGATGCCGAAGGAGAGAATCGAAGTGCTGAGCGGTGGGCAGGCGTGGGTGCTCAACGACTTTCAAAGCCTCACCTCCTTCGATGCCGGTAGCTCGCAAACCGTCGAGACGGGCAGCGGTGACAAGGGGCACGCCGCGCTCATGGCGCGCGCGCTCAGCGCAACACGAGGGGAAAATCGATTCGTGCCGGGACTGCGCGCAGGCTATCTAGCGCAGAGCATCGCGCTCGCGGCAAACGAGGCGATCGCATCAGGAACCATAGTCCAGGCGCCGGCGCTTCCCGCCTATCCGGGGTAGCGCTACCGGGCCGAGAGCACGAATCGCGCGCCAGGCACGACCGCGCACAAAGGCCAGCGCTCGATACGACGGCAGGGTGGCACGATCGGCCCAGCGGGCGGGCACCAGGTGTTGAGTCGCGCGCGGCCGCGCGCGCGCGGCCACAGCGACAACGCGTGAGTACCAGAACGATGTGGAATACAGGTCATAGGAGCGCGCCACGTACAGCGCGTCACGCTCGCGCTCGACCTCGTCGGCGAGCGTCGGTTCCTCGATCAAGCGTTGCAGTGAATGAGGGAACCGCACGTTGGTCATCGGATCGAGCACATGAACGGAGCGGTCGGGCAGCGTTATCTCGATCGTCGCGTGCGACTCTGAAAGGCGCGGCCCGCGTCCAGCCGGATGGTCCTGTGCGATTGTCGTGACCCAACGAGCGTTGTAGCCCTCGCGCACCAGGGCCTCTCCGAGTACCAGCGTCATGCCGACAGCTTGCGCGTAGCCTCCGCGAAGCACCTCCACAGGATCGGAGCTGTCCGCGGGGCGTGTCGGATCGAGACGCTCGTGAGTCCAGCGGCGCAGTGCATCGATCCGCTCCACGTGTGCGAGCGGTGCCGCACGCCGCCAGGCCCGCATGTAGAGCATTCGATCCAGTGCCGGCGGACGAGGTGCGTCGCCGAGCGGATAGGTGTCGATCTCCTCGATCGCGATGTCGAGGAACCCGGCATGTCGTAGTCGCTCACGGACATCCATCGCGGAGGTCCTCCACGTGTCGTGCTCGCCGGCCGGGCCCGCGCCGTATGCATCGGGCGGGATCGTGGCCACAAGCACACCTCCTTCGCCGAGCACGCGTCGAGCCTCGGCGAGCGTGGCGTCGACATCGAGAGCGCGCCGCAGCGAGTCCTCGGCGTATACACAGTCGAATGCGCCATCGGGAAACGGCAGCTCATGGAAGTCCGCCGCCGCGAAGTCCACGCGACCGCTGGAGTGCAGCTCGCGCGCGATGGCCACAACACCCGCGTCGCGGTCCACGCCGGTGACGCGCATCCAGGGATGCTCTGAGGCGATGCGGGCGGACCCCGTGCCCTGCCCGCAACCGAGGTCGAGCAGGCGCGCGCGGTCGAGCGGAATCCTGGCCCGCGAGCGACGCGCGTGTGCGCCATCGGCCTTGCCGGATGACCCGTGCCCGTCGTCAACCTCACCGCCAGACGCGGCCGCGAGCGCGGGCATAGGCGTGCCGGCTCGCCGCGCCATACGCGCCGCCAGTCCACGATTGCTCGCG
>DATNKN010000030.1:0-11391 GCA_035603375.1 Solirubrobacteraceae bacterium | reverse complement strand
GGGTAGAAGCACGTGAACGGGTAGCAGAGTTCCCCTTTGATTCCTTTCTCAGCACCGGCGGGTACCCATTCGGCGGCGATGCACACCTTCTTGCCCGATGGGGCGATGACGCCCTTGATCGATGCGTTGCGCAGCGAGCTTTTGTCCAGCAGTTCGATGTCGCGGACCAGCAGTGCGGAGAGCGTGTAAGTGCGCTCGCGCCATTCCAGCGCCAAGGTGACGGCTAGCAGGCCGATGTTCGCCAGCCAGTCAGGCGCGGTGGCGCCCATTACGTATTCGCACAGCGCGCCGAGGTTGAGCCGCCCGCTCTCGATTTCCGCTAACAGCGCAGGTTGAGGCACCGTCAAGCGGAAGCTCAGGAAGATCCCGAACACGGTCGCGTCCAGCGCCGCCATCCCGGTGGCACCTCCGCTCGTCGGCTTGACGAACGCGATTGCGGCCTTCGTGAACTTCAGGCCATCGAAGCCGCCTATCGGTTCATAGACCCAGCCTTCCTTGGTGCCGATTGCCACTTCCACTAACCACCCGTCCTGCAGGCGGCCGAAACTGAACGCGCGCAGATCGGTCTTTTCCCCGAGGTTGGCTATCTGAGGTGGCAGCTGCTGCCCCCAGCCCGCGTTGATGAGGTTGGCGATGTCGCCGACGCTCGGCAGCGTGGCTGAGCCGCGTTTAGGATTCAGCGAGATTGTGAAAGTGGTCCAGGAGCCCTGTAGCGCGACCACCAGCGGGATGTATCCATCGCCGATTTTGAGTGTCGCTCCCAGTTGTCCCGCTGGCGAGCGGTTGGAGGCGATCGCGAGTTCGAGGAACACATTGCTGAGGGTGAAGCGAGGGTCCTCGCGTACCAGCGGCCATAACTTGTCGGGCTGCGCGGCCACCGCGACCTGTACTTCGTTGACATTGCCGACCCTGACCGCGAATGCCTTGATCTCGATTGCGCGGGCGAAATCTCCAACCGGGCCCGGCAGAGTCCAGACGCCGGAGATGTAGGACACCAACGCGCCGACGGTCGGCTTCTGCTCGTCGCTCGGCTCGTAGGAGAGTTCGAACGCAGTCGCGTCGTAGGGCAATTCTAGTAGCAGACGGATCGCACCCGCTTCGTTGCCGCTGCCGATCGTCAGGCGCCCGCTGGCGCGGCCTAAAAACGATCTCTGCGCGTCGACGGCAAGTCGCAGCCCGACGTCGTTGAGGCCGATCGGCAGTGGTCCCGGTATCTGCCAGCCGTTCCAGCCGGCGAATTCGAGCGCTGCGCCCGCCATTGGCCCGCGTCGCTCAGGGTCCGGCAGTCGGGGCTGAGCCGAGCCGCGACGGCCGCATCGTCATTCCGGCGCGGCCGTCAGGAAGCTGTCGGGCGAGTTGGTCAGGTGCTCCTCGCGCTCGGGGTCGCTGATCTCCCGGCAACACACCCAGTACACGACGCGCTTGGGGTAGCGGGCGAATATCTCGGCCAACCACAGGGGTTTCTCGGCGGTGTAGGACTCGAGGCTCGCCACGCGCTCGCGGCTACCGACCTCGTACAGCCCGCAATGCGCGGCAAACTCCGGTGCGTACCAGCAGGCGTAGTCGTACGTGTGTCGGCCGGCGTCGATCCGCTCGGCCACGTGCCCGCCCGGCTCGTGTCCTTTTTGCAGTTCCTCGAGGATGCGGTATCCGTCGCGATTGCGCAGAATGCCGCCATCGAGCACGTAGTAGACGACGCTGGCCTCTTGTGGCACCGTCAGGTCGCGCCGCTGTGTGGACCAGCGCCCTCCGTGAGCTGAGACGATCAGGTTCGCCATCGGTCGCCTACGGCGTCATCTTGATCAGGAAGCCGCCCTTGATCTTCGTGCCGCCAGCGTCGATCGTGGGGATGTTGACTTCGATCGAGAAGTTTTTGTCATCGAGCAGCTGGAAGTCGGCGAGCTTCTGCTCGACGGTGCCCTTCACTTCGTTCAGCAAGAACGTATACGGGCTCGTGGGCGATGTCGGCACTACGACTGTTAGCTTGTATTTCTTGCCGCCTACTTCTATCTCTACGTTGATGTTTCCGGACAGCGCCGCCAGCGCCAGCAACTGCTCCGGCGTCAGCTGCGTCCCGGGGACGGGCTGCTCGCCGCCTTCGGTCGGGAACTGATTCATCGGGTGTCCTCCTGCGTCCGTAGGTAAGCGACACCGGCGGCACCGGCGCGCGCGCAACTGGCACCAGGGCTCCCTTCGTCGGCCACGTCCTCGGGGACGGCACCGAACAGAAGCAAATCTCACCCGGCAGCGTGAAAATTACCTACATCCGCGATCGCTGTCAAGTCCGGAACGGCGAATTGATCCTATCTCTCAGAACTGTCGGTGCTGGCCGAAGGCTCGGTGTGAACGACCACATCGGCGATGTTCGCCACCTCCCGGCGCAGTGTGTCCTCGAGCTCTCCTGCGAGCAGGTGGGCATCGACAAGCGAGGCCTCGCTGTTAACGCCGATCGTGAGAAGCACGATGCGCCCGGCATCGGTGGGGAGCAGTCTCACCGACCGCGCCTCGCCGCCCGTGCGCTTGCGCACCACCCTGCGGATCTCCTCTGTCGCCGTGGCGTCGGCTTGCTCGTCGGAGGCGTTACCCACGAGCGTCTGCTCCAGCGGCTCCAGGTGGGTTTGCACGTTGACGACACCGGGCCTCGCGCGAATCGCCTGCTCTACACGCTCGGCCACCGCGCTCGCGGTCTGCAGGTCCAGCTCGGCCGGGAACTTGAGGTGCAGCGACACGCTCAGCGACCCGTCCTCTTCGAAGATCCTCACGTCGTGCGTTTCCCTTACCAGCGGCTCGGCCAGCGCGATCGATAGCACATGGTCGCGAAGCTCAAGGCCTTTGCGACGAGGCTCGACGTGCACGACCACGTCGCAGCCCGGCAGTGCGCTCTCGACGGCCGCCTCGACCAGGCTCGCGGCGCGGTGCCCCTCGATCACCGCCTCTCCGGGTGCAACCGCGGCGACCACGTCGGCGAAATAGCGACCGGCGGACTCGCGCAAGCGCAAGCGCAACAGTTCGACGTCCGGCGCCAGGCCCGCGATCGCGCGTTCCGCCGCCTCCATCGCCTCGGCGGGAGTGCGGTCCATCAGCACGTTCGCGTTCTCCTCGATCAGTCGCGCGGCCGCGGCAAGCACGATCGCGGCGACGATCAGCGCGGCAATCGAATCGGCTTGGGCAAACCCGGCTCGCACCAGAAGCAGTCCGACGAGCACCGCCAGCGAGCCCGCCATGTCGCCCGCGAAATGAAACGCGTTGGCGCGCAGCGCGGCGCTGCCGTAGCGTCGGGCGGTGCGCGCCGAGACCACGGTACGACTCGCGTCCACGGCCAGCGCGACCGCGATCACGACGAACACATACCAGTGCGTGTCCGGCGGGGCGCCCGCGTCGATCAGGTGCATGATCGCCTCGGCGCTCACGATCAAGCCACCCGCGAGCAGCAGCGCTGCCTCGCCAAGGGCGCCCAGGTTCTCCGCGCGGCTGTGGCCGTATGGATGCTCGGGGTCGGCGGGGCGCCGGCCCAGCCTGACCGCGAAAAACGTGAGGATCGCGGCCACCACATCGCCGCTCGACTCGACGCCGGAGGAGATCAGCCCCAGGCTGCCGGTCGCCAAGCCGGTTCCCAGCTTCAGCGCCACGAGCACGCCGGCAGCCGCTATCGACACGAGTGTTGTGCGTCGCTGCACGGCCGCTTGCTCGTGCTCGGGATGGTGGGTCATCCGCAGAGACTCTAGGAGGGGGTCGGGACGTCGCGCGCCTCGGAGGGCCCCCGGGCGCGGCGCGTCCCGCGCCGGCCGGTGCGTGCCCGCGTTGCGCGAGTCGCTCAGCGCGTCAGCGCGGCTTTGCCTCGGGGAAACGCGCCAGCCCGTCCTCGGGGATCGGCTCCCACTCCGGCGCGTAAGCGACGAACGCCCGCCAGGTCGGACGAATGCCCGGGTCGCCGTCGAAGGCGCCCAGGCGGACACTCATCTGGCGCTTGTCTTCCGGATAGCGACTGAACAGGTGCCCACCGCATTCGCGACAAAACAGCTTCTCGGCGCCACCGTCAGGATGACGCCACCCCTTGAGCAGCTCCTCGCCCTGCAGTATTCGCAGGGTTTGTCCGTCGATCCGTGCTTGCACCGATGAGGCCGTGCCCGTTCTGTGCTGGCAGCGGGTGCAGTGGCAGTAGCCGGCTGTGGACGGTGTCTCGGTCAACTCAAAGCGCACCCCACCGCACAGGCAGCCGCCGCTCAGCGTTTGCTCGCTCATCAGCGACAGTTTGGCATCTCGCCAGGCTCGCGTCGGTGGTTGTGCCTGCGATGCCGAAGTAGGCTCTAGGGCAATGATGGTGCCGACCACTCGTTACGCGCGTAGTGGCGAGGCAACCATCGCCTACCAGGTCGCGGGGGAGGGGGCGCTCGACCTGCTGTTTCTCCCTGGCTGGATCTCGCAAATCGAGCAGCTCTGGTACGCATCCGCCATGCGCCGGTTCCTAGAGCGTCTTTCGGTCTTCGGGCGACTGATCCTGTTCGACCGCCGTGGCAGTGGCCTATCCGACGGTGTTGGGCAAGCGCACACCCTTGAGCAGGAGGCTCGCGACGCGCTTGCGGTACTAGACGCGGCCGGCAGCGAGCGAGCCGCGCTGTTCACCTACGGTTTGGGCGGACCCATAGGCGCTCTGCTTGCCGCCGAGCGACCGGATCGCGTCGGTGCACTCATCATGTACGCGTCGGTCGCACGTACCTCTTGGGCGGAGGACTACGACTGGGCGATGCCACGCGAGGATCGTGCCCGGTGGACCGAGGAGACGGTCGCCGCATGGGGTGAGCCCGGAGGCCCTGGGCTCGCGGTCATGGCGCCCTCGATGGCGGAGGACCCGGCGCTGACAACATGGTTTGCTCGTCTACAACGCCTAGCCGCAAGCCCGAGCGACGCTCGCAACCTGTTGAATGCCGCCGCCGATCTGGACGTGCGCGACGCACTCCCACGTATCCGCGTGCCAACGCTGGTCATGCACCGCTCCGGGGACACCGCCTGGGACCCACGGCACTCGCGCTACCTAGCCGAGCACATTGCGGGCGCGCGACACGTCGAGTTGGACGGCGTCGATTCACTGCCGTTCGTGGGCGACAGCGACGCGATCGTCGAGGAGATCGAGGAGTTCCTGACCGGCGCACGCGGCGGCGGTGAGGTAGCGCGTGTATTGCTCACCGTGATGTTCACCGACATCGTCGAAGCCACCGCGCGGGCCGCCGCGCTGGGGGACACGCGCTGGCGCGACCTGCTCGCCGACCACGACGCGCAGCTGCGCGAGCAGCTTGCCCGCTTTGGCGGTCGCGAGATCAAGACCGTCGGGGACGGGTTCCTCGCGGTATTCGCGGGACCGCCTTCGCGGGCGCTGCGCTGCGCGCAGGCGATTGTTCTCGCCGCACGCGAGCTATCGATCGAGATCCGCGTCGGCATACACACGGGCGAGTGCGAGTCGATCGGCGAGGACGTGGGGGGAATGGCCGTTCACATCGCTTCGCGAGTCAGCGCGCTCGGCGGCCCCAGCGAGGTACTCGTCTCGGGCACCGTGTTCGGAACGGTGGTCGGCGGTCCGTTCGCGTTCGAAGATCGAGGCTTTCGCGAGCTGAAGGGAGTCCCCGGACGCTGGCCGCTGTTTGCTTTGCGGAGCTGACGCTGCCGCGATGCCCGATCGCGTGGCGTCGGTTACGCTGGCGCCGATGAGCCTTCACCTGTGCATTCTGCTCTGGCCCAACCCAGGCGCAGAGGATGCGCTGGTCGCCTACGAGGACGAGGTGCTCCAGTTGATAGGCGACCATGGAGCCAGCGTGCTGCGGCGGTCACGCACCGATGGCGCCGATGGCGCGCCGCTTGAGATTCAGATCCTCGAGTTCCCCTCGCAAGCGGCGCTTGACAGCTACATGACGGATGGGCGACGCACCGCGCTCGCCGACGCGCGGGACGCCGCCATCGCACGGACGGAGATTCTCCCCGGCCTGTGCGACGATGCTTGAGCTCGCTGGCCGCGCGCCTACTCGGGTCCCTGGATCTGGTTCTCCAACACCTTCTGGGCGAAGCGAAGCATCCCGAGGGTGACCCACGGAAGCTGCCCGGCCCTGACGCGCAGGTTTACCTCCTGGTTGGGCCGGATCACCTCGACAACGGTGATGACGCGGCCGATCTGGTAGTCGTCGCCGAATTCAGCTTCGATGGCGTCCATCTCGCTCGCCACTTCCTGCATGAGCCGCGCCCTCGGGTCGACCTGCTCGCCCTCGCCCTCGCCCTCACTGCCTGCGTCCGCGCCACCAGTGCCTGCCATCTCAGCCTCCGTTTGAATAAAAGGGAGCCGCCATGCTAGCCGCCGACAAGCCGGCACGTAAAATGCGCGTTGTAAGAAAAATTCCAAAGAATAGGTTGACACGTGAGCATCGTTGACAGATACTTGCTCGGACGGAAACTCGGCCCCGTGCGGCCGGTACAAAAGGAGCCAAGTTGCCACTCTCAGTGCTGGGACTCCAAGCCGCGTACGCAAACGGATCCGAGGCGACCTTCGATGGTCAGCCGATGCAGGTCGGGACTCACCTGCGCTGGTCCTTTGCCCCGGAACTTGGCTTCCCTCCCGGAGCGTTCTGGCTCGCCCGGCGCGAGGCGAGTGGCGAGAAGCGTGGGCCGATCGATCCCCCAGTCGCCGTTGGCGAAGCACTTCAGGCGCAGCCAGCGAGTCAAACGAACCCGGACGGCCTTGGCGGCCTCGTGCCCACGGGCGAAGACACTACCTCTGGCGAACGATGTAGCGGATGCTGTTGCTGCACTGGTGAGCGATCGAGCGGCGTCCCGGCATCGATCGTGTGCTGCTGTCGCGAGCACGGGTCGAGCGAAACCGATGGCGGTAAGCCCGGTCGGGGCTCACAGGGCAACCCCGGCACGACGACTGTTGGCGGCACTGGCTGGAATTCGGGCAAGCCAGGGTGGGATCCACCGGACAAGCGTGGCTGGCGAGTGTGGGGTGAGCCGTTCACGCTGCCTGTGACGCGCTCGAATTGGCCGGCCCGCTACGACGGTGCGCTCGATCCAAGCACACATCCCGAACCGGTTCTACTGGCACGCGACGTACAGGAGTGCGCCACGCGGTTGACCGGACTCGATCTGCTTGCCGGTATGAGTACCGCAGCCGAGCGCCAGAACTTCAAGATGCTGCGAGAGGAGTGCGTGCGTCTCGTGCGAGGATGGCCGAGTATTCCCAATTACGCGGTTGGGCTACAGGAATCGCTAGACGGGGCCAACGCGCCCCAGCTATCGCTGCGTCTCGTATCCCAGCTGCAACTGGCGGCGCTCAACCCATACATGGCGAGAGTGCTCGGGCTGTACTTCCTCGACAAGGAAGCCAATCCAAACGAGCACTACGACTATTGCATCGTCGGCGTATGGCCCACGATTGTGCCCCCGGTCGTGCGCAGCCCCGGGAGCGCTCCTGCTGGGGCGCTTGCGCGCGGCGACGCGCTCTTCGACGGCATGAAAATCGCAGCCGATCCCGCCGCAAGCCGTCTTTACGCGTGGCAGAGCAACGACGCTTCGACAGTGCCGCCGGTGACGCTCACGGGAGCGCCCTCCGGAGTGATGGCAGCAATGGTCAGCGCCGTGGAGCCGCTGACCCCCGGTGCACGCCCGCAAGCGCTACTCGCGGCCGAAGCAAAGCCTCCGAACTTCCCGTTCCCGCCGCTGCCAGGCGATATCGCGGTTTGCGGCGTGCGCCTCTCCGCGCCGGCCGCGGAGATCGCGATCGGCATCGCCGGAGAGGGCCAGATCACAGCACGGTCGGGCGGCACCGAGGTGGCCAGCGTCGCCTTCTCTGGCGGCTCGCTGCAGTGGCGTGGGCTTGCCGCGCCCGAACCGACAGCGCATCCGATCGATGAGATCGTCATCGCCACGAGCGCCGGCGCCGGGAGCATCGTCGTCGTCGGAGACCTACTCAGCTCGCCGGTGGCCGGCGCACATGTGGGTGTGCGTTACGCGATCGTGCATGCACCGGCCGCGATGGTCGCACCGGCGGCTCCCTCGAAGCCGGTGACGTGGTTTCGGCGACGTACATCGCAAGTCAGCCCGTCCGGCCCATCGATCCTCGAGCGCTCCTACTTCGACGTGCAGTGGGCTTCGCCACCGCTGGACGCAGCGGAACAGAGTGGCGATCCGGTCGAAGACCCGATGGCGTTGCCACGACCGCTGCGCACGGTCGGATACCTGGCGCAGAGGACAGATGGAGAGGAATCTGCGCCCACCTCGATCCCGCGCATGATCGCGGCAACACCCCAGCCGACGCCGTCGGATTCCCCGCTAGTGCCGACGCCCGCAACCAGCCTGCGCTTTGTCGACGCCGGTCTACCAGATCCGAGTACTGGCTACCAGCACCGTACAGCCGGTTTCGGCCTGTTCGGTCAGCTTGGCGCCTACAGCGCATGGAGCGACGCCCGCGGCGTAGAACGCATCGCCGCCGCACCCACGTTGCGGCTACTCACGCTCGGTGGCGCACAGAGCACCTTCGACAACAGTCTGGCCGGCGGGGGTGTGGCCGAGAACCCGGCGAACCCCACCGCCTGGGTGGGCGGGACGCTGAGCGTCCTTGTCTCCTGGCCGGCGAGCGCGCTGCTCGCCTACCCCGACGCGCGCAGCGCCCGCTTGAGTGTGCTCGACGCATCCTCCGCGGTGCTGGTCACGAGCGACTTTGCGATTCCAGCCGCGAGCGTCGATGCGCTCACGCTGACAGCGCTCGTGCCCGACCCGGCGCGCGGCTGCACCTACGCGATCACCGATCCGCCATTGACAGCGCTCGAAGCATCCGATCCTTCATCTTCACTCACGTTGACCGGGATATTGGAGGACGGCAACATCGTCAGCGAGCGCTTCGCGGTACGGCCCGGTCCCGTGGACAGCTCGGCCAACGTACAGCCCGGCAGCGTGGTGGCGACACTCCTCGGCGGCCGCGTTTCCCGCGTGGTCAGCAATCCCGGAGCTTTCGTGGGCCAGCCCGCCTACCTGGTCAGTGGGGTGAGCGTTGCGCTCACCGTCAGTGTGCCGCTGCGCGTGCCGATCGGGCAGCCCAGCGCGACAGGCACCGCAAGCGTCGCGGTTTCGCGGGCGAGCACGTTCGATGCCAACGAGCAGATCGTCGACCCAAACACCGGCGCCAGCCGTCCCGAGCCGTTCTCCAATCGGGTCACGTTCGTCGCCGCCCAGCGGTTGACGCCGCCATCTCCGACGGCGGTGGTACAGCCGACGCCCAGCCACATAGTCCATCACCTCTACTACGAAGCTGCCGATTACAACGGCGATGCCTCCTACTCGCTGCCATTCGGGCTGAGCGCTCTCCCAGGTGTCTCCGGTTACCTGCTCGAGCGCGCACCCGCACATTCGCTATTTGTCGCCGACGTTCAACGCCGTCGCAGCGCCGGTCTGCTGGACCCCAACCCGGCAATTGCCGGGCGAGCCGATCTGCAGGGCTGGATCGGCGCTCTACCGGACTGGCTCCTGACCTATAACAACCGACTCTCGAGCAATCTCGACGAGTCGAGCGTACTCACAGACCCAGCTGGACAGCGCGCCTTCATCGAACACTTCTACGGCGGCCTACTCGACGACGAGTTGCGTGCGCTCGCCGACGTTTCGGGTAACGGACGTGCGTTCGCGCAAGTGGGCAAGGCGATCGCGCCGGAAAGCCCGACGCTCGAAGACACCGTCAACGGCAACGGGTTCGGACGCAACATGTATGCACTGCTCGCGATCAACAGCGCCGGTTCGCGCAGCGGTCCCACGCCCAGCGTCGGGCCCATCTACACCCGCACCGTCCGTCCCTCGCGCGCGCCGGTCCTCTACAAGGTGACTCCGCAGCCCTCGAGCGGTGCGCTGATCGTCGCCTGGGCGCTCGACGGGAGTCCGGACATCGCCGGTTACCTGGTGTATCGCTCCCGCGAGTCAAGCGAGCTGGAAGACCTGCGCTGGTTCGGCCCCGATCCCGTTCATCCCGCGGATCCCTCGACACTCCCGCTACCGCAGCTGACTCCGGGTACGTGGAATCCACTTTCGCTCACACCCGGAGCTGGAGATCCCCGCCTGATCGGGGTCGTCAACGACCCGCGCGCGTTCGCACGCGACTATGACGGAAGCGACATGGGGGAGGTCGCGCTGCCGCCAGGATCAGCGCCGGATGAGATCCTTGGTGTGTACCGCCTCGCGGAGTTCGATCCGCGTACGCCCGAAAGTCAGCCCGCCGCGTTCAACTATTGGCTACCGGGGTCGGCCGGCGGCACCGCACAACTCCTCAGCGACACCTCAACGAACCCGGCCACCTCGCGCGTGGTCGGACTTCGGCTCGGCCTTGGACGTGGCGTGGCGGTGGTTGTGGTCGCCAACTACGCCGGCGCGGTCAGGACGATCGGAGCGCTGCCGGTATTGAGGGCCGCTTTCGTCGACGGCACGATCCCCGGTTCGAACCCGAGCAAGCCGGCCGATCCAAACGCCGCACCCTCATGGACAGCGGTTGCCTCCGGCGAATCGCCCACATACGTGCTGGTGGCCATCGACATTGCCGGCAACCAATCGATGCCGTCGAAGCCATTCGCCGTGCCGGCACTCGTGCCGGCATGAGCATTCCGTAACCCAAGCCGACGAAGGAGCCTTTGACATGACCAATCCGCTGAGCACACTCGAGACCGAACTGGCGGTTCTCGCCACGCCGGCCAGCGGTCCGAACATACAACCGGGAGGGAGCGCGGTGCCCTCGGAGGCACTCACCGCCGTGAGCGCGCTTTTCACCGCGCTCGACACCGTCGGCGAGGGTATAGGCGAAGCGATCAAAACAGTTGCCGGCGACATCAATACGGCACTCGACGACGCGGCGCAAGCACTCGAGCTGATTGCCGGCAAGCTGGAAGGACTCTCCTCCGCCGCGACCAGCGCCGGTACCGAGGCCACGACCGTGCTCAACTCGCTGCAAAATGCCCTGTCCACAGCGCAGAGCTTGCTGCCGGGGGGTCCGAGCGTTACCGGTGCGTTGCAATCGGGCAGTCAGTTCTTCGAAATGCTCGGCTTACTACTGAGCGATATCTCCTCGATTACCGACGCCACCAACACTCTGTACCAGATCGCCCAGGAGCTACGTGCGATCGGGACGGCGCTGGCGGCCTAGAGAACCGGTCATGGCCGACGCCCTCACACCCATCGGGCTCCTCGCCGATGCCGCGATCGCCGTGATCGTGGAACAGGCAAATGCGGCACTCGGCTTAGAAGTGCTCTCCTTTAGCGACGGTGAGGGGATCTCGCTTGCCGTTCAGATGCCCGAAGCACCGTCGGTTGCACTGGACAATCTGACGACCGCAGGCGGTATCGGCGGACGTCTGCACATCGACGATATACCGCCGG
>DATNKN010000029.1:0-2786 GCA_035603375.1 Solirubrobacteraceae bacterium | reverse complement strand
CGGCAGCATAAAGCGCACATCCTCGCGAACGACATGGAACTCGGAGATGTCGCCGACCCCGCGCGCGCGGAAGAAGTCGAGCAGTTCGTGCACCAGGTCGTCGGGCGCACTGGCACCGGAGCTGACGCCCACCACGCGCTTGCCATCCAGCCACTCCTCGCGCACCTCACCCGCATGGTCGATCAGGTAAGCCTCGGTGCCGCAGTCGCGCGCGACCTCGACCAGGCGCACCGAGTTGGAAGAGTTGCGCGAGCCGATCACGAGCATCAACTCGCACTTGCCGGCCATCTGCTTGACGGCGGCCTGGCGGTTGGTGGTGGCGTAGCAGATGTCGTCGGTGCGGGGACTCGTAATCGAGGGGAAGCGTTCGTGCAGTCGCTTGATGATCGCGCTCGTTTCATCCACCGACAGCGTGGTTTGCGTGACGTAGGCGACGCGCTCGGGGTCGGCGACCTCAAGCGCATCCACGTCCTGCTCGCTCTCAACCAGCACGATGCTCTCCGGCGCCTCCCCCATCGTGCCCTCGACCTCCTCGTGGCCGGCGTGGCCGACGAGCACGATCGTGTGACCGTCCTGCGCGAAGTGGACGGCCTCGCGGTGCACCTTCGTGACCAAGGGGCAGGTCGCGTCGATCGTGTCCAGGTTGCGTGCCCGCGCGTCCTCGCGCACCTTCGGTGAGACGCCGTGCGCGGAGAACACGGTCAGGGCCCCCTCGGGCACTTCGCTCACATCCTCGACGAACACGGCGCCGCGCTCGGCCAACAGCTCCACGACATGCTTGTTGTGCACGATCTGCTTGCGCACATACACCGGCGGCCCGTGCAGGTCGAGCGCGCGTTCCACCGTTTGCACGGCACGGTCCACGCCCGCGCAGTAACCGCGCGGAGCGGCGAGCAGGATCTTCTCGACGGTATTGGCCACCACTGCCATTGTAGGGCCGCCACGACCACCGCACGCACACCGTGGACCGTGCGCCGGGGATGCTCCCCGCCAAAAGCGCGCGGCCAGCGAGGCAACGGGACGCGCGGCCAGTACCCTTGAGCAACCATGGCACAGCGTCACCTCGACAGACTCACGGCGGTCGATGCGTCCTTCCTGCACCAGGAGGGGCCGACGTCGCACATGCACGTCGGCGGGCTGACGTTGCTGGAGGGGCCGCCGCCGCCGATGGAGGACTTCCTGGAGCAGATTCGCAAGCGCCTGCACCTGGTGCCGCGCTACCGTCACAAGCTCGCCCACACAGCGCTCGACAGCGGCCGTCCGGTGTGGGTGGACGACCCGAGCTTCAACCTGGAGTTCCATGTGCGCCATACCGCGCTACCCGCGCCGGGCAGCTGGGAACAGCTGCGCAACCTGACGGCGCGCATCTTCTCTCAAGCGCTCGACCGCTCCAAGCCGTTGTGGGAGATGTGGTTGATCGAGGGGTTGTGGGACGGCAAGTTCGCGCTGATCTCAAAGACGCATCATTCGCTGATCGATGGCATTGCCGGCGTTGACCTTGCGACTGTGCTGTTCGACGTGAGCCCCGATCCGCCGCCGCTGCGTCATTCCGGCCGGGCGTGGAAACCGCACCCCGAACCGGACACGACCGAGCTGGTGGCGGCTGGGATGCGCGGGGCGCTGCGCGCGGGCGCGGAGATGCTCGGGGGCGCGATCGGCGCGTTGACACACCCGGAGCAGACGATCGAGCGGGCGCGCGAGGCGGCGGAGGGCATCGGTGAGATCGTGTGGGCAGGGCTGAACCCGGCGCCGGCGACACCGCTGAACGTCGAGATCGGCCCGCACCGGCGCTTCGTCGGGATCGCAGCACAGCTGGAGGACTTCAAGCTCGTGAAGAACACCCTCGGCGGCACCGTCAACGACGTGGTGCTGGCGGTCGTGACGGGCGCGCTGCGCTCGTTCTTGATCGCGCGCGGGGTGCGCACCGAGGGCCTTGAGCTGCGCGCGCTCGTGCCGGTGTCGGTGCGAACCATCGGCGAGCGCCACGAGGGCGGCAACCGGATCGTTGTGATGCGGGGGCCGCTGCCGGTGTATATCGCCGACCCGCTGCAGCGGCTGCGCTTCGTCAAGCACGCGATGGACGGGCTGAAGGAGTCAAAGCAGGCGCTCGGCGCGGAGGTGATCGCGGGCGCGCAGAACTTCGCGCCGCCGACGATCCTCGCGCAGGCATCGCGCCTGAACTTCTCCACGCGCCTGTTCAACCTGATCGTGACGAACGTGCCCGGCCCGCAGTTCCCGCTGTATGTGCTGGGGCGCCGCATGGAGCGCGTGTTCCCGGTCGCGTTCCTGCCCGAAAACCACGCGCTCGCAGTGGCGATCATGTCCTATGCGGGTGAGATGAACTTCGGTCTGCTCGGCGATTTCGACGCGCTGCCGGACATCGAGTCGATCGGCGAGAGCATCAAAGCGGAGCTGGCGACCCTGGTGGAGCTGGCCCACGAAAAGCGGGCGAGCGACGCTCAGAAGGACAACGACGGCGCGCCCGCGAAGCGTGCTTCAGGTGGCAAGCGGGCTAATAGCCCAAAGCGAACTTCGCGTCCTCGGACATCTTCTCGGGCGACCACGGGGGCGTGAAGACCATCTCCGATTCGACGCTTTCCACGCCTTCCAGCTCACCGACGAACTCTTCGATCTGCTCAGTGACCTGGGGACCGATCGGGCAACCGGGCGTTGTGAGCGTGAACGTGACCTGCACGTCCCCCCCGCTGACCTCGACTCCATAGATCAAACCGAGCTCGACGAAGTCGAGTCCAAGCTCGGGATCGATCACGTTGGACAGGGCATCC
>DATNKN010000011.1:0-2918 GCA_035603375.1 Solirubrobacteraceae bacterium | reverse complement strand
CGCGAGCGGGCGCTTTCAGGCCGCGCGCGCACCAGCTGAAGCGAGCACCCCGTCCAGCTGCTGGCGCGCGAGCTGGCGCTCAAAGAGGATGCCCTCACGCAACCCGGCACCGGTCACCTCGAGCGTGTCGAAGTGTCCGGCGCGCATAACTCCCTCGATCACGAGCGCACCCGCCAGCACGATGTCGGCGCGCGCCGGTTTGATGCCCGGTACCCTGCTGCGCTCAGCAGCCGGCAGCGCGGCGAGGCGCTCGATCAGATCGCCGAGCGCGGCCCGCTCGATCACAAACCCCTGAACCTCCTCGGAGGGCAGGCCCGCCGCCTTCTCGGCGGCGGTGGCGAGGTTGCGCACCGTGCCGCCGAGCCCAACCAGCCGCGGGCCGGCGAGCGCCAACCATGGGGCACGCTCGAGCTTGCGCGCCACGTGCGCCTGCAGCGCCTTGAGCTGGCCGCGCTTGGCCGGGACGGCGGGTCCTTGATCTGAGAGAAAACGCTCGGTCATGCGCACCGCCCCAAGCCGCCAAGAGCCCGACTCTCGCGCGAGCCGTCCCGCGACGCGCACCAGCTGCAACGAGCCGCCGCCTAGGTCGAGCACGCAGCCGTCGGCCAGCGTCGTCGAGTTGACCGCCGCGAGGTACCCGTAGCGCGCCTCCTGCTCGCGGCTGAGCACCCGCACGTCGATGCCGGTGCGCAAGCGCACCCGATCGAGAAACGCGCCGCCGTTGCTCGCCTCGCGGATCGCGCTGGTGGCGACCGCGTCCACGGCATACTGGTCGAGCCGATGACGCTGGCACTTCGCGGCGAACGTGTCGAGCGTGCCCAGCGCACGCTCCATCGCCGCCTCACTCAAGCGCCCGCTGGCCGCCAGCCCCTCGCCGATGCGCACCGCCGCCGAGCACTCGTCCTCGCGCTGCCACGATCCGCCGGAGCAGTTGAAAACAACCATCCGAAACGAGTTCGACCCAAGGTCGATGACCGCCACGCGTTGCTCGGGCTCTGAGGTCACTGGTCAAAGCGTAGTGGTCGGGTCGGAAGTTTCGCCGAGGAGCCTCAAGGATCCTTCGCCAGCGTGCGCTCGATCAGATCGATCAGAATCGCGCGCACCTCAGAGCGCGGAAGCTCGAGGTCATGCGAGAGAACCCACCAGGTCTGCAAATCGCAAAGCGTGATCAGCGCCGCGCGCCGGCGCTCTCGAGTGTGCCCACCGAGCGGCTTCAGCCATTGCCCGAACGCATACTCCACCCAGTCATAGTGAAACTGGCGCGCCGCGCGCGAGATCATCGCGAGCATCGTGGGGCCCCGCTGCCAAGCCCCGATGCGCATCGAGCGCTCGCCCCACTGCTCATAGTGATCGAGCAGGTTCTCGACCGTGCCAGGTATATCGCCCCTGGGAACGCTCCATCGCTGGTCGCGTACCTGAGAGGCGCCACGCGCCACAGCCTGTACAAGCAGCCCATCCTTGGAGCCAAAGTGGCGCAACAACGTTTGCTTGGTTACGCCAGCCTTCGCCGAGAGCGAGTCAAGCGACGCTTGCAGCCAGTTGCCCTCGAAAAACGCGTCGGTCGCCGAGTCGAGCAAAGCGTCACGAGTGCGCTGTTGCGCCCGCGCCCGCGCCACCTGTTTGTAGGGACGTTGGTTGGCGTCGGTGGTCATTTGGGTCTGTTGGGAGCAGTCGTCAATCCTGTAGCGCCAGTGCCGCCGGCACCGAGGTGGCGAGATAACCGGGAATCGCGAGTATTGCCAGCGCAGTGAGCACCACAAGCGCGAGACTGCTCAGCGCGGTGAGCAGGGGCAGCGAGTAGACGACCGGAAAGTTGACCACGCTGACCAGCGCCCGATCGGCCAGCCGCTGGCCGTAGAGACCGAAGATCGCGCCCGTCAAGCTGCCAACGCCGACGAGCAGCAGGCTCTCCAGCAGGATCGTGTGCCACAGTTCGACGCGCGGGAAACCCTCGAGCTTGAGCTTGGCAAGGCGCGGACGGCGCTGCCAGATCATCGCTCCCATCGCGGCAGCCATCGCAAACACCGCGACGATCGGGATCAGGGTCGCGATCTGAGTCAGGGTCGCCAGCGCTTCGCGACTGAGCGCGCGCCGGCGATCGGTCTGTTCGGCCGCCGTCTGCACAGACAGCGCCGAGCCGGGCCCGAGCGCCCGCTCGACCTCGCGGGCGCCCTGGGCGGGCGACACCCCGGGGGCAAGCAGAACGCTATAGGCACTCGCGTCGGGGCTCCCCCACGCGCGCGCGTAATCCGAAGCGTTCATCACGATCGCTCCGGGCCCCCAGCCGATGTTGGTCGAGAGCGCCGCGACACGAAACGTTTGCGGGTTGGGGCTCGGCAGCGTAAACGCGTCGCCGACACGCAGATGATGTTCTTCGGCAATCGCTCGCGAGAGCACCAGCCAACCCCCGTCGCGCACACGGGCGGTCGCTTGGGCCGGATCGCCTTCCTCCAGCTGCGCTTCTGGCAGCAGCGGGGTTGCCTGACGCGGTGGGGCGATCACCAGCACCCGGCGCGAGCCATAGTTCAGGAGCCCACCGCGATAGAGACGCACCGCGGCGACGCCGGGCAGCTGCGCGAGCCGCGCCTGCTCGACGGGCGCGAAGGGGGCCGTCTTGAGCAGGTTGTAGGAGCCGGCGGGCGCGACCCACAGGTCGCTGGAGGCGTTCACTTCGCGCGCAACGTTGTCCAGGCCCGCAAGCAGGTCCCCATGCGCGCCCTGGATCGCGACGCTGCCAAACACCGCGACGGCCCCGGTGGCCGCGATCGCGACCGCTCGTGCACGGGCCGCGCTCAGCTCCATCGTCGCGATATGCGCCACGGGACTCACAACCGTGCCCGCAAGCCGTTTGACCAGCTCGAGCGTCGCGCTCAACGCCAGCGGCAACTCGAGCAAGAGCGCACCGACCAAAAGCACCA
>DATNKN010000001.1:0-8022 GCA_035603375.1 Solirubrobacteraceae bacterium | reverse complement strand
CCCGAGCCGGCGGCGAGCCGTAATCGTTAGTTGGTAACGAGGCCTGCTGCGAAGGCACCCACGGGCAGCGGTGTGGGTGAGCTGGGCAGCTCGGTGAGACTTCCACCGTTCACCGCGAACGAGGCGATGACGTTGGCTTTGCTTCCGTCTACCAGCAGCGTCCTGCCGTCGGGAGACAGACGGGCATCGACTGCGCCCGCTCCGGCCGAGCCGAACGGTGTGCTGCCGAGCAAGACCAGTGAGCCATCGGGGTTGATCGAGTAGCTCGAGATCGAGCCTGACACGGTGTTCACCGTGAACAGGAACTGTCCGTCGTGGCTGATCTCCACCCAGCAGGGCGCGGTCTGAAGATCGGCGAATGGGGATGCGCCGATCGGAGCCAGCTGGCCGGTGCTGCCGCTCGCCAAGAAGACCGAGACCGTTCCGTTGCCTGCACCACCGTGGGCGTTGCTGACAAACAGCTGTGAGGGATTGCTCGGCCGGAACTCCGCGCCGAACGGTCCTGCTCCCTGCGCCGCGATGGGTGAGCCGGGAGCCGCGACGAGCAAGCCATCGTGACGGACGTGAAAGCTCGCGATCGTCGAGGTGTTGTCGAGATCGACGACGAGTCTCCGGCCCCTGGGGTCGATCAACACGTCATCCGGGCCCGAGCCGGCAGGCAGCGAGACCGTCGAGCCCGGCAGCGGGTTCAGCGATCCGTTCGGGCCAAGGATGAATCCGGTGATGTTCGGCGCGCTCGCGCCGGCGTTGGCGACGTATACGAGATTGCCGGAGACAGCGATGCTGAGCGGTTCGCCGCCACCGGAGGACACGGGAGCGCCAACCGGCTGGGGCACACCGTTGAAGCCAACTCGCGATACCGATATCTGGTTGCTGCCGGCATCAACCGCAAGCAGATAGCGCCCGTCGCTTGAGAGCTGGATTGCGCCCTGCGAGGGCAGGCCGGCGCCGAGCCCTGCGCCGCCGACGGGAAAAGGAGAGCCGGAGATCGGCGTGAGCGACCCGTCGGCGTGCCGGTCGAAGCCCGCCACGGTGTTCGATACCGCGGTGTTGTCGTTGACGTAGGCGTGACCGACAACCGGGGATTCATGGTGGCCAAATTCACGCCCCTGGTGGGCGGCAGCGGATGTCGCCGTGGCGCCGGCCAGGGCCAGCGCGAGCGGGATGACGAGATGCGGCAGCTTCATAAGTGACCTCCGTGACTGGGCGGGGATCATTCCCCGACCACTGGCACGATGCCTGGGACTCCTAACGTGCCTCTTGCATGGAGATGAACATTCCGTGAATCGTTCCGCGCCGCTGACTGGGCGGATCAGGTGATCGCGGAGGGCTCTGCGATGGGAAGCGTGAACGCGAAGCGCGCGCCTCCCCCGGGCCGGTTCTCCGCCCAGATACGACCGCCCTGCGCCTCTACGAAGCCTCGCGCTATCGCGAGCCCCAGACCGGCGCCGCCACTGGTACGAGTACGCGAGGCGTCATCACGCCAGAAGCGCTCGAACATGCGCTGCTGGGCTTCCTTGCTGAGCCCGACACCCGTGTCCTCAACCGATACCTCCAACTCGCGATCGCACCGTCTCGCCCTGACGAGCACCGAGCCATCCGAAGGGGTGTGCCGCAGCGCGTTGGTCACGAGGTTCAGGAGTACCCGTTGCACATGCTCCGGAGCGCAGCGAACGTCGGGCAAGGCGTCATCTAGCTGACTCTCCAGGCGTACCTGCCGCGCCCGCGCGTCGGCCTCCAGGCCGCTCACACAGTGGGAGACGAGCTGTGGGAGCTGGGCCTCCCGGAGCTCGAGTGTGAGCGCGCCCGCGTCGATGCGCGCGAGCTCGAACAGATCGTCGATCAGACTTGCGAGCGTACGCGTCTGCTGGTGCAGCGCCGGCAGATACTCGTCGATCGGAGCGAGACCATCCTCTACTGCTTCGAGCATCGCTTGAATTGAGGCTACCGGCGTGCGCAGATCGTGACTCGCCCAGGCGACGAGCTGGCGACGCGCATCGAAGAGCGCCTCAATGTTTCCCGCCATTGTGTTGAAAGCCTCGCCGACGTGCGCGAGCTCGCGCGGCCCTTCCGTCGGCGCGCGAGCTTTCAGCTCCCCACCGGAAAGCTCGTCGGCCGCCACCTCGAGTCCACGGATACGCCGCGCGATCTGCCCTCCGAGCAGCAACGCCGCGGCAAGCGCCGTCGAGGCTGAGGCTGCTGCCACGGCCAGGATCTTCACGTCGTCGTGCATGTGAAACATCACAAGACCACCCAGGATCACGGCCGCGAGCGGCAAGCCCACCGCCAACAGCGCAAGTCCCACGAGCTGCATGCGCACCGTCGGCAGCAGACGCAATGCCATGGCCAGCGCCATACCCGCGACGAGCGTGCTCAAGGACACGATCAGCGCAAAAACGATCACGGCGTGAACCTGTAGCCGACGCCGAACACCGTCTCGAGGTGACGCGGACGCGAAGCGTCATCCTCGATCTTCTTGCGCAAGCGGCGAACATGGACCGTCACCGTCCCCGTGTCGAGGGCACTCGCATATCCCCACACACGGTCCATCAGCTGATCGCGTGAGAACACCTGCCGAGGATTCGACGCAAAGAACAGGAGCAGGTCCAGCTCCTTCAACGTCAGCTTGAGCAGTTCGCCGCCCTTATGAGCCTCACGCGCCATCGGGTCGATCACGACGTCGCCAAAAGCGATCGCCTGCGCTCTGCCCACGGTCGGCTGGGTCGTGCGACGCATCAGCTTGCGAACTCGAACCGCAAGCTCCCGCGGCGAGAAAGGCTTAGTCAGGTAGTCGTCAGCGCCGAGCTCCAGACCAACGATCCGATCGGCCTCCTCGCCAAGCGCCGTCAGCATCACGATCGGCACCTCTGAGCGCGAACGGATCCAGCGGCACAGCTCGAGCCCGCCCACTCCCGGCAGCATCACGTCCAGAACGACCAGCGACGGCCACTCACGTTCCAAAAGGCCCCGTGCCTCATCGCCGGTGGCGGCCTCGAGCGTCCTGTGCCCGTCGCGCTCGAGATAGCGCACGACCACGTCGCGCACGATCGGCTCATCGTCGACGACAAGGACGGTAGACACACCGAAATTGTCGGCGGCAGAGATTACGCACACCTTAAATCGAGCGCGCGACGCGCTCCTGCCGTATGCGCCCAGATCGCCTCAGTTAGAACGGTGCGCGCGAAAGCGACGCGCATCGCCGGATTTGACCGCATCCGCCGGAATACGTTCGACGCGAATGCAGAGACTGCGTCGCGAGGATGTCCAATCTCGTGGAGTAAGGCGACGATCTCATCCCCGATTTGGATGATCGGAACATCGCCGTAACGCTCAGCAAAGCTCTTGGTCAGCTCACGGCGGCGGATGTCGCTCGACTCCTTTGGGCGCGCGAACAGCGGATCGGTTATCCAGCGCTCCCAGAAGCTACGAACGGTTACGTCCCTTGCACGGACGATCCCCAGCCGCTCGCGCGCCTTCTCTCGCGCCCGCTTCGCCTCAGTCTTGGTTGCGAACGTGCCAGGACCACCCACGACCTTCGAGACGCTGAGGTTCTTCCCGGTCGCGGGGTCGTAGACCTGCGCTCGCCAGCGGCCTGATGGGAGCCGTGTAACGCTCACGCTGCCCTCTCCTGTTCTGACGCCCAGGAGATAGCCACAGACGGCCGGAAAGGGCGGGTGCGCCGCCCCCATGTCACGGACGGCATCCCCTCGGCGACCATCCGATCCACCGTTGCCAAGCTCACGCCCATGATCGCGGCCAGCTCAGCGCGCGCCACGTAGCGCTCAGGCGCTACGGGTTGCACGGCGGCTGCTCGTGTCTCCGGGTTTGGGTTTTGTCCCCTCACACGGGTATATGACCGTGAGCGGCCGAAAACGGCCACCGACTTTGCGCTTGGCTCCCGAAACGGCCAATCGCTGCCCCATGTCCGATGCAAGATGCGCGCCTTGGCGGTGCGCCGGATCATCGCGCGAACCCTGTGGGTCGACCCCGAACGATCCGGCACAGCCAGGCGAACCACCGTCAGAGCGAAAGGTCGTCCATACGCACGGCGGCGCGGGTCGCGAATACGAACTCTCCGCATCGGTGGATCAAGCCCGCAGCGTGCAGACTCGCGACTGCATCGACAGTCCCGAGATGCTCGCCTCGCTCGCGTTCAAGCTCAGCAACCGACCAAGGCCGCTGCGAATCGGAAGCCAGCAACAGACTGAGGATTCCTTTCTCTGCCCGCTCCTCGTCATCGGCGGGCATCCGGCTAATCTCATTCTGCATGGGAAGGTCCTTCCTTTCCTTGCCACGCCCCGGGCAGTTAGAGCTGCGCCGGGGCACTTTTTGATTGGGATTCCGTCAAGCTGAGCACCAAGACGCGATCAGCACTACCACTTACTTGTCAGTATACACTAAAAGAATGCTGTAGAAATGTCTGACGTAGAGCAGAAGCCCGATCTCCCAGCACTCCACCGCCTCGCCTACTCCCAGGATGGCCTCTTCACGACACGACAGGCCCAAGGACGAGGCGTCAGCGCACAGCTTCTCGCCCACCATGCCCGCTCGGGCCGCTTCCAGCGGATGCGACAAGGGCTCTACCGCCTCAGCGACTACCCAGCAGGCGAACACGAGGAGATACGCGCCGCATGGCTCACCGTCGGGATGGAGAGGGCGATCGTCTCGCACGAGAGCGCGCTCGTTCTGCATGGGCTCTCCGACGTCCTGCCAAACACAGTTCACCTTCTCCTCTCCCGCGAGCACCGGGGAGTCCGGGCGCCCAGCGGCGTAACTCTGCATACCGCTACCGCACCCATACCAGAAGGCGACATCACGACCCGCCACGGCATCCGCGTGACAACCCCGGCGAGGACGATCATCGACGCGGCACGCTCGGGGACCGCGCCAGAGCAGATCCAGATGGCCGTCCGCCAAGCCCTCCAGGAAGGCCGCACCACCCCCGACCAGCTCGCCAAGCACGCCGAGCAAAACGGCGGACACGTCGCCGCACTCGTGAAGCGAACAACCGAGGAAGCCACCGCCGCGTGAAGTACGACACAGCCGAGGCATTCCGAACTGCGCTTGACCAGCGGATTCGCAACGAAGCGACCACGACCAAGCTGCCGGTGATGCGGCTACGCAAGCGCGTCGCCTTCGAGCGCTTTCTCGCCAGGCTCACCGTCACGGAGCCCGGAAACTGGGTGCTCAAGGGAGCATTCGCGCTTGAGCTGCGACTCGGTGTACGAACACGAGCAACCAAGGACATAGACCTCGCGGGAGCCGACGACGAGCAGACCGCGACCGCGCGACTCATCGCGGCACAGGCGATCGACCTCCACGACCACTTCAGCTTCGACGTAGCGCGCACCGCCGCACTCGACCAAGCAGAAGCATTCCGAGCCGTCCGCTACAGCGTGACCGCCGAAGTCGCCGGACGACGCTTCGAGCAGTTCCCCGTAGACGTCGCCCTCAACGAGCAGCCAACCGCCCCCTCCGAACGACTGCCAATCCCGAGCCTCCTGGACTTCGCCGACATACAACCCATCGATATGCCCGTGATCGCCATAGAGCAGCACATCGCCGAGAAGGTCCACGCATACACCGCGACCTACGGACCACGAGAACAGCACAGCACCCGAATCAAGGACCTCATCGACATCCTCCTGATCGCCGACCTCGCCACTCCACACGCCGACCGACTACGCGCGAGCCTCGACACGACGTTCAGCCGCCGCGAGCGCCAGCCCCTCCCGACCGCGCTCCCGCCACCGCCACCCTCGTGGGCAAGGCCCTACGCGAGCGCCGCAGCAGACGTCGGACTACCAGCCGACCTCGGGACAGCGCACGCCGAGGCCGCCACCTTCCTCGACCCCATCCTCGCCGGCGCCACGACCGGCCGCTGGAACCCCACGCAGAACCGCTGGACCAATTCCTGAACAGCGACCATGGACTCTCGCTCCCGAGCCGCGCAGCCAGCCCACTGCACACCAAAAATCTCGCACAGACTAGATGCTCACCCAAGCTGGGACTGTGCCAAAGCTGTGCGCCACGAACTTGGGAAGCAGGTCACCAACCGGACCGACATAGAAAAGCTCGTATTTGGCCGGGAAGATGCCACCCGAGAGCCCGACGATTGATGGACTCCGCCCAGGATCGAGTTGATGATGCGCTCACACTCTGGCAAGCCGGACGCCGTGAGGGAGCCTTTCTGCTCGCCATCGTGGCAGTGGTCGTGCGAGCCTGGGAGGACTTCCCGAGACCTATGGGCGAGGCGGAAAGCTTTCGTCGATACATCGAATCCAAGCTCCCAACTCGTCTCTCGGTCGAGTATCGCGGCAGGCTCTGGCCAATTGAGCAAGTCTTCTACAAGTGGTTTCGCTGCGAGATCGTCCATGGCACTGGCTTGCCGATAGATGTCGGTTTGACCGATGACGACACATCCGGCGAACTGAGCGTCAGAGCCGGCGGCGCTCCGGAATACAAGCTGCTCGTCTCGCCCAGCTGGTTCCACCAGCTCATTGCGTGGGCGCAAGCATGACGATGAAGCAAACCGGACCGACCTGACGTGTGCGGTCACGCGGACTCGCGTGTGCGGTCCGTGTGCGGTGGCTCCAAGATCGAACCCATCGCGCAACCCGTCCTCACCGGCACCGAAAGGCTGGAACCTCAGCTCCAAGGCGAAACCTCACCCTTCCAGGAGTCCTCCAGCATCCCCCTGACTCCAACAGCAAAACAATCGGGGCGCCCGGATTCGAACCGGGGACCTCGCCGACCCGAACGGCGCGCGCTACCAGGCTGCGCCACGCCCCGACGCAGAGCTAAGTATCCCACACCGCGCCCGCCGACCTGGCGGAGCACTCGAAGCGCATCCACGCCCGCCCCGAGACCGGCCGATGCCCACGCCAACCCCACACGGCGCTACCCTCGCGCCATGCCCTGCCAGCTAGCGGACGCCATCGGCGAGCTGAACACGCTCCTCGAGCCAGCCCGCTTCAGGGACTACGGTCCCAACGGCCTGCAGGTGCCCGGCAAAGCCGCCGTAACCCGGATCGCTACCGGCGTTACCGCGAGCGTCGAGCTGTTCGAGCAGGCCATCGCCGCACAGGCCGACCTGCTCGTGGTCCACCATGGCCTCTTCTGGGGCGGTGCCGCCGCGCCCATCGATCCCCGCATGAAGCGCCGCCTGAAGCTGCTGTTCGATGCCGACATGAGTCTCGCGGCCTACCACCTCCCGCTGGATGCGCACCCGGTGCTCGGCAACAACGCGCTGATCGCCCGCGCACTCGGGGCCACCGAACTCGAGCCCTTCGCCGAGCACGAGGGTGAGCCGATCGGCTTCCTCGCGCGCTTCTCCGGCGAGGGCATCGGCGCAAGCGTGCTGTTCGAGCGCGTGGCGGAGCTGACCGGGCGCACCCCGCTGGTGTTCGACGCGGGCCCCGAGCTGGTTCGCGGCGTGGCGATCGTCTCCGGAGCCGGCGCCAGCTACCTTCCCGCCGCCGTGGTCGCGGGCGCGGATGCGTTTCTCACGGGCGAGCCGGCGGAGCGCGTGATGAGCGAATCCAGGGAGGCAGCGGTCCACTTCATCGCAGCCGGCCATTACGCCACCGAGACGTTCGGCGTCAGGCGCCTCGGCAGGCATCTCAGCGAGCGCTTCGCGGTGGAGCATGTCTTCATCGACGTGCCCAACCCGGTGTAGGGCAGCTCGCGACAATTCCCCGTTGTTTGCGTCCGGGCGGGCGGGTATATGTAGGCGTACCCACACCCAAAGGAGGATCCCCCGATGGCCAATCACCTGACGCCGACAGAGCTAGCCCACGAAGCAGGTTTGGAGCGCAAGGAAGTGCTTTCGAAGTGTCTCGAACTCGGGGTGCCGGTCTTCAAGGGGCGCATCGACAAGAGCCTGTTCCTGGCGAACCTGCGCCAGCGAGCCCGGGGGCGGCGCAACCCGGCGACGGCGAAGGGGTAAGCCTGCATCGCCGGCGCATCGCGCGCCGGCCGCGATCAACCTACGCCGAAGCCTTCGTAGCCGCGGGTCGCGAG
>DATNKN010000452.1:0-13311 GCA_035603375.1 Solirubrobacteraceae bacterium | reverse complement strand
GATCCCGCTGAGCTCAAGCCACTGCTCGACGCGGCGCTCGCACAAGAGGGCGTATTCAGGGAGTGACAGCCGCGCGAGTGCCGATCGCGCCGGCCCCAGTGCCCGCAATCCGCACAGCCGCGGCGGCGTTGCCGAACGTGGCTGCCTCCAGCGGACCGCGACCCTCGCTGAGCGCGACGAAGAACGCGGCCGCGAACACGTCGCCGGCGCCAAGGTCTTCGCGCGGCTCGACCGGGCGCGGTCGCCCCGTTTGCACGACCGATCCCTCGGCGGGCTCGGGAAGATGAACGGTCGCCGGCCTGGAGCCGGCAGTCACCGCGACGTATGCGCCGCGCTCGCGTGCGAGCGTGAGCAGCGTGTGGCAGCTCCCACGCTCGTGCTCGGAAATGACGGCGGCGTCGAAGTGCGGTGGCAGCATGCTGGGGTCAAGCTCGACCAGAGAGACATCGCCCCTCAGCGCCGCATCGCCACCGACCGACAGCGGCACGTCGCCAAGTAGCGCCCCGGTGTCCAGCTGCACAAGCGGCACGTCCTCACGCTGCTCCCAGTGGCGCACGAGTCCCTGCGGTGTGACACCGACGAAGTCGGCCTGACCCCGCCAGGCAAGCGGCGTCTCGCGCGCGACGGGCGCCAGGTGCAAGATCCCGGCGTCGATCCTCAGCGGCCGCACGATCGGGCCGGCCCATGCCAGTAGTCGCTGCGAGCGCTGCGCGCCGGAGCCGCGCGTGCTCAGCGTAGTGGTGTGCTCCGCTGGGATGACCTGCAAGTCGAACTCCTCGCCATACGGCTCGAGCAGCTCTTCTATCTCGCCAGGAACGCCCTGCGTGACGATCAACGTGCGCAGCCCGAGCCGCGCCGCTTGCAGGGCGCTGTAGAAAGCACCGCCGCCGGGCTGGCCGATGGTCCCGCCCGCTCGGTCCTCGATCAGGTCGCGCGTTACGTGACCGACGGTCACGTACTGGTAGCGCGGTGCCACCCCTCAGCCCTTAGTCCACGCGCGGGGGAATGCGTACAGGCAGCTCGGCACCGGCGATCGTGGCAGCCGCAAGGCGCCCCGTGAAGACACACCCACCGAGAAACGTGCCCTCGAGCGAGCGCTTGCCGTGCACGCCGCCGCCGCCGAAGCCGGCCGCCTCGCCGACGGCATACAGTCCCGGGATCGCTTCCCCGGTCGGCTTGCCGTGTGCTGCTTCGGCGTTTTCCTGCGAATGCGCGCGCAACACGCGACAGCCCAGATCGGTTTGGATGCCGCCCAGGCTCTTGCGTGCCATCGGCTGTAGGCGGATCGCGAGCAGGGGCATCGCCTTCGCGTCGACGATGCGCTGGAAGCGTGCGGTGCGCAGGCGGTCACCGCGCCAGTTGCGCAATTGGCCGATGCGCCGCAGCTGGTCGTCGTTGAACAGGCCCTTACCGCGCGCGATCGTCTCGTCGTAGCGGCCGACTTCACGTTCGAGCGTCGCGGCGCCGATTGCGCTTTCGCCGCTCACCTCGTTCATCTTGCCGGCCAGCTCGCCAAGCGTGGAGGCCGATACGAAGTCGGGGGAACCCTCGAGAAAGTGACGCACCAGGCCGGGCTTGCCTCGCAGCACGCCGAGTATGAACGGCACGAGTCGCTTCTCGCGCAGGTTGGGGTTGTGCTGGGAGCCCGACACGTCCAGCTCGCGTGCGGCGATCTTGAAGTTGCAGATCAACCACGAGTACTTGCGCTCGTCCTCGCACATGCGCTCAAGCGCCGCGTAAGCATCGAAGGTCGGCATCACCGGCACCGGTCCGTAGCGGCGCCCATCGGGGTCGAGCATGAGGCCCGAGCGCGGCGGGATCAGCTTCAGCCCATGGTGTTCGCGCTGGGGTTTGGGGTGGCGCACCGCGTCGGCGTAGTTCCACATGCGCGATAGGTGGGTAACGTTGCCACCCAGGCGCGTCACCTCTTCGTGCAGTGCGCCATCGGCGTAGTAGTGCGAACCCATCAGCAATTTCTCAGGCGCCGGCCCCAGCCGCGAGGTTGGCCATTCGCGGCGGACGAGCTCGAGGTTGCCACCGATGCCACCGGCGGCGATCACAACGGCCTTGCCGGCGCGCACCTCGTATTCGTCGCTTTGCTCGGATTCCTCGGCGAGAACGCGAGCGCCGACGATGCGGCCTTGCTCGGAGAGCAGCCCGCTGACGCGCGAATGGAAGCGGACGTCGAGCGCCGCGCGGCGCGGATGCGCCTCGATCGCGCCCCAAACGGCCTGCACGAGCGCCTTGCCGGTGCCCCACGTAATGTGAAAGCGCGGTACCGAGTTGCCGTCGCCGAAGTTGCCGCGCTCAGCCCAGTTCACGACCGGGAAAAACCTCACGCCGATCTCGCGCAGCCAGGCGCCGACGTCGTCGCGGGCACGCGTGACGTACTGCTCGGCCCAGCGCTTCGGCCACACGTCCTCGGCATCGAAGTCGGCGATCCGAAGCCAGTCTTCGAGTGCCAAGCGCTCGTTGTCGGGGATGCGCGAGCGGCGCTGCTCAGGCGAGTCGACCATGAACATGCCGCCAAACGCCTCGCGCGCCAAGCCGCCGAGCTGCTCCGGGCGGCAGCGGTCCAGCAGCAGCACGCTGTGGCCGCTGCGCAGCAGCTCGAGCGTGCTCACCAAGCCGGCGAGCCCGGCCCCGACGACGACCACATCGGCGTCGGTGGCGCTCATGCAAGTGCCATTCCGGGCGCTACCCTCACTTCGACCAGCTCCGGTTTGTCGGAAGCAAGCGCCTTGCTCAGCTCGTCGCGCAGCTGCTCGGGGCCGTCAGCAGTGCGCGAGTTCACGCCGTAGCCGCGCGCCACGGCGGCGCAGTCAAGCGCCGGCAGGTCCAGGCCGGGCGCGTCGACAATGTCCTCGAGCATCCCAAACCACTTGAGAATCGCGTACTCGTCGTTGCGCAACACCAGGAACGTGACGGGCACGTCATACGCCGCGGCCGTCCACAGGCTTTGGATCGCATACTGGGCCGAGCCCTCGCCGATCACGCACACGACCGGCCGATCCGGCTGGGCAAGCTGTACGCCGATCGCGGCAGGCATCCCAAAGCCGAGTCCCCCGCCGGAGGAGAAGTAGTAGCTGCCGGGAGCCGACAGCCGCAGCTGATTGCGCAGGGCCAGCGTTGCCGAAGGCGACTCGAGCACCACGATTCCCTCTGGCGGGAACACCTCGGCGAGCGCGCGCACGGCGGTCGAGGGGCTCATCGGATCGGAGAGCGGCACCGGCTCGGGCGCGGGCCGGGTCGGCGGCGCCGGGCGGTCGGACTCGCCCACCGCGTCGGCGAGCGCCCTGAGCGCGAGCGCCGGGTCGGCGAGGATCGCATCGCCCATGGGCGCCCTTGCCGCCTCGTCGGGGTCGCTTGTGATCGCCACGAGTGCTGTGCCATCGGCCAGCAACGGGCCCGGCACATTGGGGTAGTAGGGAAACACCGAAGTGCCCACCGCCAACACCAGGTCGTGTGCGGCGAGCATTTCCCCGACCGGAAGCACCGCCGGCGGCAGGATGCCCTGGAACAGCGGATGATTCTCGGGGAAGCCGATCCGACCGCCACCCGGAGCAGGCGTGGCATACACCGCCAGGCGCTGGAGTTCGGCGAGCCCGATCGCTGCCTCCCAGCCGCCCGACGCGTCGATCTCCGGTCCGGCGACGAGTGCGGGACGCTCCGCCCGAGCGAGCCGCTCGGCGAGCACCGCCACGACCTCAGGCGAGGGTTGGGCGGCTCCCGCGACAGTGCGCGCGCTCTGGTGGGCGACCGCGCCGTCGTCGACCTCGGCGCTCCAGTCGTCCATCGGGATCGACAGGAACGACGGCCCGCGCGGGGGCAGCGACGCCATGTGGATCGCGCGTGCCAGCGCATGCGGCACATCCTGTGCGCGCGGTGGCTCATAGCTCCACTTCACGAGCGGTTGCGGCACGCGCACGGCATCGCGATTGGTGAGGTTTGCCTGCAGGGTCATCAGCGAGCGGTACTGCTGGCCGGCGGTTATCACCAGCGGACTCTTGTTGGCCTGCGCATTAAAGATCGCACCCATCGCGTTGCCGACGCCGGGAGCGGTGTGCAGGTTGACGAGCGTAGGACGCCCGCTCGCCTGAGCGTAGCCGTCGGCGAGGCCGACCACGGTGGCCTCCTGCAGGCCGAGGATGTAGCGGAAGTCGGCGGGAAACTCGGTCAGCATCGGAAGCTCAGTCGAGCCCGGGTTGCCGAACAGCGTTGTCATCGAGCGTTTGCGTAGCAGCTCGAATGTGGCCTCTCTGACTGTGCTCACGTGCGTCTCCTGAGGGATGGCTTGGCGGGTTCCTCGACGCGGCGGCAGGCCCAATGCGCCGCCCGTTGAAGGAGGTTCTTAGTTTGCGCACAATACCCTCAGCGCATCGTTTGGGGCGAGCGTTTGTTTACGCACGTGTTCCGACGGTTGGCGCGGAGCGACGGTTGTGGTCGCGTTTTTGCACGAGCCGAGCCCGCGCGCCGGCGCATGTACTTTGTCGTGGAGGTTTGATCTTGACCAAACGCAGAGCGCGTATGCAACTTGCCCGCATCGGGCTCCTGCTCGCCCTGGTGGCGATAGCGGGCGTGTGTGCGCTTTCGGGCGCCGCGGTTGTGGGGGCGACATCCGCGCTGGCCGCGTCCGCACGCTCCGGTCAGTCGGCCCCCTCGCCGTACCCGGCGGGTGCCGAACGACCCCGCAAGCTCGTGCGGCCCAGCGAATTCGCCCACAGCTCGTCAAACGGCGCCGGTGGAGTCTCGCCGGGAAGCTCACCGCCAGCGAGCGCGCCGAGCACGAAAGCGCCGAGCAAAGCTACTCCCAAGGCCGCGAGCAAAACGACAAAGACGGCGGCGAGCAAAAAGCCGAGCAAGAAGAAAGCCGCGCCGGTCCTGCACGGCAACCCAGCGCGGGCGCTGCTCGCCTACCAGGCGATGCAGCAGAACTACTACATCCCCGGCACCGGCCTGTACGAGGGCGAACCGTTCTCCTTCCTGTGGCCGTTCTCACAAGCACTCGCGGCGACCGTCAGCGTGTCCAATATTCCCGGTCAGGCGGCAACCGCCGCCAGCGGCTATTCGCGCGAACTGAAGGTGCGTCTGTATGGGCTGGGGAAGTACTGGAGCACGGTTTCCCCATCCGGGCAGCCGCTCGCGGGCGAACAGCCCGAAGAGGAAGAACAGGGCGAAGGCTCCGAACCGGCCGAAGCCGCCGGCATCGCGCCGCCGGCGCTGCCGTCATTCAACGGCGAGGTGGTGCCGCCAGGAGGGGCCAGCTACTACGACGACAACGAGTGGGTTGGGATCGAGCTGGTGCGGCTTTACAAGGAGCACCGCGAAGCGTCGCTGCTGGAAAAGGCCGAGCAGATCATGCAGTTCGTGATGGCCGGGTGGTCCACCAACCAGAAGCTCGCCTGCCCCGGCGGCGAGCCCTTCTCCGACGCTCCGAGCAACACCGAACGCAACACCGTCACCGACGGGCCGGGCGCCGAGCTTGGCGTGCAGCTGTATCGGCTCACGGGTAACGCCGCATATCTGCAGTTCGCCGAGACGGCCTACGAATGGGTGCGCCGCTGCCTGAGGGCCCCGAACGAAATGTATTACGACCACATCCGCCTGCACGGCGTGATCGACACGACCGAGTGGAGCTACAACCAGGGCTCGATGATGGGTGCCGGGGTGCTGCTCTATCAAGCAACCGGCAACAGCGCCTATCTCTACCAGGCGCGCCAGACCGCCAAGGCCGCACTTTCGTACTTCACGATTGCGCGCCTGCTGAGCGAAAACCCGTTCTTCGTGTCGGTCTATTTCAGGAACTTGATGTATCTCGACTCGGTCACCCACGACCCGCCGGGAGCGAGACTCGCACAGAGCTTCATCAACGAAGTCTGGATCCATCAGCGCCTGAGCGACAATCTGTTCGCGTTCGGCTCGCCGCCCTCCACCCAGCTGCTCTACCAGGCGGCGGTGGCGCAGATCTACGCGCTGCTGTCCACCTCCCCCAGCACCTACTTCTGAGGAGGAGGCCGGCGGATCGTCCCCACTGGTCGTGGGTGCGGCAGGCCGCGCGAGTACGCCAACGGCCGCGTTCGGGCGTTACGAGTAGGCTTGTGCTCAGATGACCGCTGAGGCCGCCAACATGATGACCGCCGAGGGCCTGCGCGAGCTTGAGGCGGAGCTGGCGGCGCTCGAAGGCGACGGGCGCCGTGAGATCGCCGAGCGCATCAAGACCGCGCGCGAGTGGGGCGACCTCAAAGAGAACAGCGAGTACCACGACGCCAAGAACGACCAGGCGCATCTGGAGACCAAGATCGCGAAACTACGCGAACGGATCTCCACCGCCGAGGTGGTGCGCGAGACGGGGGAGAGCAACGGTGTCGTCGGGTTCGGCTCGACCGTTGTCGTGCGCGACGAGGCGGGCACGGAGCGCAGCTGGCGGATCGTCAGCTCACACGACGCCTCTCCCTCAGAAGGGCGGTTGTCGGCGGATTCTCCGGTCGCCCGCGCCCTGCTCGGGTGTCGCGCCGGCGAGCGGGCTTCGGTCGTGCTCCCCAAGGGGGAGAGCCTGCTCACCGTCGTAAGCGTAAGCTGAGCGCCGCGCGGCGGCCTCCTCCTTGCGTCGATACAAGCGCTGGTCGGCGAGCTGCATGATCGAGTCCGGATCGTGTGCCTCGTGCGGGATCGTCACGGCGCCATGGGAGGTCGTGATCAAGAAGTCGGCACCGTGCTCGCAAAGCGCCAACACGCTCAGGTCAACGTAGCTCTCGTCACCGTCCGGGGCGTGCTCGAACAGCACGCAAAACTCATCGCCGCCCATGCGGTAGGCCGTGCCGTGTGTATCCACCGCGCATCGCAGCCGCTCGCTCAAGCGCATCAGCAGCGTGTCGCCGGCGGGGTGACCGAAGGAGTCGTTGTAGAGCTTGAAGCCGTCGAGGTCATACAGCACGAGCTGCCGCGGCTCCTGCGCCTGCGCGGTCCTGCAAGCGAGTCGCAGGTCGCTCATCAGCAGGCGCCGGTTGCCGAGGCCGGTGAGCGGGTCGGTCAGCGACAGGCGCCGGGAGCGGTCCAGTAGCGCGATGTTTTGGCGCAACGTAACGATCAGGTGCGCCCCAACGGCCAGTACGGTCGCGGCCGCGAGGATCAGCGCGGGCAGCGTCAGGCGCGGCCCGAAGTTGCCGTAGACGAGCACTCCGAGTGCGCTGAGCAGCGCGAGCGTCGGCACCACCGTCATCTGCCAGCTCTTCATGCGTCGCCGCTGGAACACGACCACCGGCGTCCATGCGGACATCGCCATCAGGATCGCGGCTAGCGGCCATAGGCATTCGAGCCATGTGCCCGGCTGGTAGGAGTCGGTGGCCGTCTGGTAGAGATAGGTTGAATCGGCAACAGCGCTGACGAGCATTCCCGAGGCGATCAGCAGCCACATCGCACCCGGTCGCCAGCCCGTGAGCCCGATCGCCCCGAGCGCGAACATCATCAACAGCAGATCGCCGATCGGATACGCCAGCGACACCACGACCGAGCTGACGTCGCCGCTGGCGGCGTGCAAGATCGGCGGCAATATCAACGCTGCGCCCACCGTCGCGGCACCCAGCCCCGCGATCAGCCCGTCGAGCCACATGCCGATCCGCAATTCACGCAGGTGTGCCCTGGCGAGCAGCACGAGCGCCACGTAGTAGCAGGGATAGGCCGCGAGATTGAACACATCGGCCGCCGACACGCTGCCTCCGGCGGCGACGCTCGTGTGTTCGATGAACAACACGTCATACAGTTCGCCGAAGCTCCAGCACAGCATCCCGGCGCCCATCGTCAGCCAGGCGCCGCGCTGCTCGGCGACCAGCGTCGCGCGCGCGAGCACCACTAGCGCCGCACCGAACAGCAGGGCGTTGTAGACATCCACTTCGAACAGCCCGTCCAGCCGACTGCCGCCGAAGCCGAGCGTCACGTAAAGCGCGAGCACGCCTAGTCCTCCGATCAGCGAGGCCAGGAACAGCGTTGACGTGTTGAGTCGCGGTCGCGCGGGCATGGGTGAGGGAGTCGTCCACTACATCGGCCGCGCGCGGGGAAACCCTAAACGGCGGTGCGTGGCGCTCGCCACCCGGTTGCGACCTCGGTTTCGTGGCGTATTGACCGCAGCCGCGCGCCCGCTCGAGGCTCAGCGCGCCAGCGAGCTACCGACGCGCCGAGTGAAGTCACGCGGTTTGCGCTCATAGAGGCGAGCGCCGAGCTTCAGTGCGCGCTCGCGCAGGCGCTGGCGCCGGCGCTCGATCCGATCGAGCAACGCATGCCGTGCCGGCTCGTCGTCCTCGAAGGCTTCGGGGTGCTCCTCGACGAAGACGCGCAGCATCCACAGGTCGTGCTCCTCGCCGAGCAAGTCGCCGAGGCGGTCGGCTTGGCGCCTCGCCTCTCTTGGGTCTGTGGACTTCGCCCCACCGACGAGCATGTCGAGCACGTAGTAGAGGCTCTTCACGCGCTTGCGCCAGTCGTGCAGATCCTGGGCGTTGCGTGCGTGGCCGCGCACAGCGAGCTTGCCGCGGTCGCGCCCTTCGCGATAGATGCGCCTCAGCCCGGGCTCGAGTGCGTCGAAATCGCGCTCCAGCAGGTTCCAGCGAGCCAGCTGTCGGCGCATCGCTGCGATATCGGCGAGCACCTCTCCGCGGTCGGACGACTCGATCGTGCCCACACGTTCGCTCTCCAGCTGCTCCTTGAGCAGCTGGATGCGTGGCGGCGCGAGCGCTCTCGGATGGCGCTCGGCGAGAGCTTGCAGCGTCGCCAGCCGTACCTCGGCGTCGCGCGCGCCCGCAAGTCGTGTCGCGGCGGAACGCAGCGAGCTGTTGACTCGCTTGAACTCGTCCTCGCCAAGCTCCTTGCGCAGCAGCCGAGCAAGAGCACGCATCCGCTTGATCGCCTTGCGCGCCTCGTGCACAAGCTCTGCCTCGTCCACCGGCCGCGAGCTTGTCGTGGCACCCTCAATTGGATCGCTTCTAATAGCCATTGCGCAACACCGCCCATATTGCAGGCTATCGCCGCGACAATGTGCGTATGTCGAAGTTGCCCGATGCTCGCTGGTGGACGGTGCGCCGCGCACACAGCAACAAGCCCGCCACCTATCGCTGTCCCCTGTGTGGACGCCACCTGCCGGCACTCGGCGAGCACATGCTGATCTTCCCCGAAGACGACAAAAGCCGACGCCGCCACGCCCACACCAAGTGCGTAGTGGCTGCCCGCCAGCGCGGGCAGCTCCTGCTGCGCGATGAATGGTTGCGCGCACAGCCGCGAGGGCCATCGCTGTGGCGACGGCTGCTCGGACGTGTCAAGGGAAGCTGAGCCGTCGCATTTGAGCGCTGGCCCGGTTGGCCCGGCGAGCGGCGTCGTCGCGCGGCTGCCGGTGGTCGGGCCAGCGCTTCGCTGTCGCTGCTCCGCTTGGCGCTAGTTGCGCGCGACGCCGGTGGAGGAGCTGGCCGGCGGGATCGGGTCGAGTGCCACCAGCTGTCCGTTGTTGAGCTGGAAGCGCACGCTGCGCTCGCCGCCGCTGGGGTTGCTGAGCGGATCGCCCGGTTTGTAGAGCGGGTAGGCGAGGGTCACTTCGGTGTCGCTCTGCCCGACCACCTTCACGCTTGCGCTCGGTTCCTTTGTGTCGGTGCCGATGTAGCGGCCGTCCACGAAGAAAAACGCCTGCTGGCCGTACCCGTCGCTTGAGCCGTTGCGTGTGCCGACAAGTACATGCAGGGTGTCTTCGGGGCGATACGTGGAGGTTTCGCCAGCGGTGTATCCGTGCACTTTGACCACGGCCACGGCGGCGCCAACGCCTTCGCCGCCAGACGCTTCCTTGGTGAACGCGGGCGCGGTGGTGGTGCGTGTCGCTTCCGTGCCGCCGGTCCCGTTCGTGCTCGTGGTGGTGCTCGCCTGGGTCGTGGTTGTGGGGGAGGAGCTGCTCGTGGTTGTGGTCGTCGTGCGCTGGGCGGTCGTGTGCGGGCTCACCGCGCTCGGGACGGACACCGTCTTCGTGGCGTCCGAGCCGCAACCGGCGAGCGCCAGTGCGCCAACAGTCGCGACTGCCAGCAACGCTCGACGTTTGTGCTCGCTGCTCATCCCACCCGATCTATTCGCCATCGCAAGCTCCCATCCTCGCCTTGATATTCGAGTTGCGCGGCACGCTGTGTCCGGGCCACGGCCTATGAACCCCGTTCGGAGTCGCATGTTGCGCAGATCGCCTTGGCGCCACGTCGGGGGGTCGTTCGGGTCGAGGGAACGACCCCATCTCCAAAAAATTATTAGCGGCTGCTAAACCATGGGAAGAGGAAATGCGCGAGTATGGGACACATGGGAATCGCCACATGAGCAACGGCTCCCCGGGTGTCGAGTCGGTACGCCGGCGCGTACCAGCCGCCGAGCGGCGCCAAGCGCTGATCGAGGCTGCCGTCCACGAGTTCGCGATCAGCGGGCTGCACGGCACGCCCGTCGATCGTGTCGCACGTCGTGTCGGCGTTGCCCAACCATACGTGTTCAGCCTTTTTGCCGGCAAGCGCGAGCTGTTCCTCGCCGCCGTCGAGTTTTGCTTCGATCGCTTCGCCAGTACGTTCGCGAGAGCCGCCGCCGAGTATCGCGCCGGGCAGGCTCCAGAGGATTGCGAGGATGTGCTGATGGCGATGGGCGGCGCCTACAAGCAGCTGCTGGAAACCGACCGCAGCTATCTGATGCTCCAGCACCACGCATACGCCGCCTGCGATGACGAGCTGGTGTGCGCACGCGTGCGCCGCCGCTACGCTGAGCTGGTCGAGTTCGTGGCCGAGCTATCCGGCGCCGAGCCCGAGCGCCTGGACGACTTCTTCTGTCATGGCATGGCCCTCAACGTTGCCGCCGCGATGGGTGTCGCCGAGCTGTCCGTCGGCTGCTCATGGGTGCGCGAGGAGCTTGCCGAGCGGTCGAGCGGGTAGCATCAAGTTGTGGCGAGCACCGATTCAGCGCAGGCCCCCGCGAAGCGCAGTCGGCGCGAGACAGCGCGCGCTGTTGTGCTCGTCGTGCTCGCCGTGTTCATCACCCTGTTTGCCGTGCTCAACGTCAAAAAGGTCGAGGTCAACTGGATCTTCGGCACGACCAGAACGCCGCTGATCATCGTGATCGTCGCCTCGCTGGTCGTCGGCATCCTGCTCACGCACTTCGCCGAGACGCGCAACAGGCGCAAGAGCTAGCGGTCAGCCGTTGGCGAGCGCGGACGGACGCTCGCCGAGCACGATCCGTGTCGCCTCCTCGGCGCCGAGATACGGTGCGAGCACCACAAACGCCAGGTAGTCCGACAGTTCCGGCAGCGTGCTCGCCCCGCGATTGGTCGTGTGCACATAGATCGTGTGCCAGATCGCGCCTTCGATGCCCTCGTGCGCGAGCCCGGTCAGTGGCTCGCCGGGCGCGCCGGCGGTGAGCTTGGTGGCAACCTCGCAAGCGAGCTGCGCCCCAAGATCGACCGCGTGCTGTCCCATCGCGAACACGCCTGTCGCGATCGTCTGCGTGTAGGCCGGCCGCGCCGCGAAGTAGCGCATCAGTCGATCCAGTGTCCGGCGCACCGCGGTAGGCCATTCCTCGGTTTGGTCCAGTCGAGGGTCCGACACAGTCTCGCGCACCTCGTCGCGGAGCTTTTCAAGCGCAGCCAAAAAGCACTCCTCCATATTCTCGAACAGGTCGAAGAACACATCCACCGACACCCCCGCCTCATCGACGATTCGCATCGGCGTTAGGTTCCCATAGCCTTCCAGCGCCGCCAGTTCCAGCGCGCTGCGCAGCACACGCGCGCGGTCGTCCTCCGAGGTCGTGCGCACCGTGGATGGTGCTTCCCGCGGGCGCGTGTCCAGCGGACTTGGCTCGTCGGTCATGAACGCGAGCGTCCAGCTCAGCATGTCGTCCACGAGTTGTGGCATCTCCTCGGAGCGATCCTCGGTCAAGCGCACGAACGTGGCCCGTCGCAACCCTCCGATAATCGCTCGTATAACCGGCTCCGGCAGCGCCACGGCGTCGGGCGCGCCCTCGAAGCTGGCCGCCACGCGCCGCTCGAACACGGTCAGCGTTTCGGTCAGTCGCTCCCACCCAGCGGGACCAGCCGATGGCGCGTCCACCAGCATCACGCGCGCGCCCTTCGGGTTGCGCCTCACCACCTCGGCGAACGCGGTGAACGCGGCGTGTAGGCGCTCTTCGATCGTGCCCTCGCTCGCACCGTAGGCGGCGCCAATATTGTCGATCGCTTGCTCGGCAATCAGGTCGAGTGTCGCCAGGAAGCATTCCTGCTTGTTTGAAAACTGCTCATAGAATGCACGCCTGGACACGCCTGCCAGGGTCACCACCTGCTTCACGCTGGTGCGTCCATACCCCCTGGTCGCCACTGCCTCGATCATCGCCCCATACATCCGCCGTCGCTGGTTCTCGGCGACCTCGCCAGGGTCCAGCCGATGAGGGCCGCGCGGCAGGCGCTCGTACAGGGGCGCCAACGTGCGTCCGCGGTTGGCGCCTTTGTTGCCAGCCGCGTCGGTGGCGTTCGGTGCGGTGTGCGGCTCGTTAGGGGGTGGGGGCATCTCCCCGGCACTCGACGTGCGCGGGCTCGCGGATGTGCGCGGGCGCGATGGGACCGGCGGGGCAAGCGGTGTTCTCGGAGTCGCCGAGGCTCGTGGGACTGCTGAGGCTCGTGGGCCTGCCGAGGCTCTAGAAACCGGCGCAGCCCGCGAAGCCAGGGATCGTCGAGGCGCGAGGGCGCCACCTCCGAGGTTTTTCCCACCCTCCGTCACTTTGTCCTATCTCCTCGAACGCTTGGGGCCCCTCGACTATCAAGGAGTCTTGGAAACAAGATTATTCCATGTCAGAGATTTATTGTCTACGTACACGCTGACGCCCAGGCTACGGCAAGCCGCAGGCGTTCGCATTAGATGTCGAGGCTATCTGAGATCCGACCCGATTACCGCACTCAGCTCGATTTTTTAGTGGAGCAGCGCCCTAAGAGCGAGAAGCGCCAGGCCCATCGTCGCTCCCACAACCACCTCGAGGGTCAGCTCCGCGGGCTTGGCGCGCGAGCGCAGGCCCGCCGCCACCTCGAACCCGACCAGGCTGGCAGCGGCCGTCCATACGCCCGCCGCTACCGCAGTCTCCTGGCTCGCGCCGACCGCCCATGCCACGAGTAGCGCCATCAGCGGTGCGCTCGCGCCGCGCACGATCGCCCAGTCCTGCACGAACGTGTGCCACAGCTCCGCCCAGCTGAGAAGCCGGTGCTCGGACAGTCGCAGTCCCAGCACATCCGCGTAGGAATGCGCAAACCAGTACAGCACCACCGCGATCGACGCCGAC
>DATNKN010000430.1:0-3451 GCA_035603375.1 Solirubrobacteraceae bacterium | reverse complement strand
CGATCCGTGGCAGCGCGAGCAGATCGAGGACGCGCATGGCAGGGCGGTAGCGCGCACCTTGGAGCACGTGCGCGAGAGCGTGCCGGTAGTTCGTCGTCGCTATTCCGGTGAGGTGGTGGAGGAGCGGGCGAAGGATGTGCTCGCGGTCGAGTATCGCCATACGACCGCGCGCGGCGTGAGTGGCGCGGAGACCCCTGATCCGCAAATGCATTCCCATGTCGTGGTGACCGGTGCGGTGCGCGAGGACGACCGGTTCGTCGCGGTGGCGTCACGCCCGATCTTCCGCTCGGCGAGGGAACTAGGCGCGTTCTACCGTTCCGCGCTCGCGCAGGAGCTAGCTGATCTGGGCTACACGATCGAGGGTGGGACGGGCAAGGAGGATCGTTATTTCGAGATAGCGGGCGTGCCGAGGGGCTTGTGTGAGGGGATGTCTGGTCGTACCCGCGAAGTCGTCGCGGCCGCGGAGCGGTTCAGGGCAAAGTACGGGCGTGCGCCTGAGCGTGAAGAGTTGCGCAACGTAAAGCTCGAGAACCGCCGCGCGAAGGAGCTTGCGACCCGTGACGATCTGGACCAGGCGTGGCGGGAGACTGCCGAGCAGTATTCGTTTGGGCCGGGCGAGGCTGGGAGGTTGCTCGCCGGCGAGCAAGAGGCGCCCGCGCGCGAACGGATGCTCGCGGATCGTGTGGAGCGGGCGTTGACGGCGAGCAGAGCGGTATTCGAGGCGAAGGAATTGCGTGTCGCGGTGTTGGAGCAGTCCGTCGGCGAACTATCCCCACAGGAAGCGTTCGAGATGGTCGGCGAGATGATCGGGGAACGGTGGGTAGTGCCGCTAAAGGATGGGAAGATGACGACCTTGGACGTGCGTGCGCGCGAGCAGGCAATCGAGCGTCACGCGAGCGAACTGGCGCTACCGGCAGGGCGGGATGTCGGCGATGGTTGCGCGTGCGAACGCGGCACGTGAAGTGGCGGAGCGGATTGGTGCGCCGCTCAGCGATGAGCAGGAGATGGCGCTGCTCCTCTTGACTGGTCCAGAGCGCGGAGCGGCTTTGATTGGTCCGGCGGGTACCGGGAAGGGTGTCGTGATTGATGCTGCGGCGAGAGCGGAGCAGCTCGCGGGCCGCACCACGATCGGTATCGCTGTTGCCGGCGCGACACGGGAGCGGTTGGGTCGCGACTGTCCAGCGCTTGAAGGCCAGACACTCACGGTGGACTCGCTGGTAGCGAGAGCGGGGGTGGAGAGCGTCGTATTGGATGCGGATACGACCGTGTTTTTCGATGAGGCGGGGATGGCTGATACGCGTCGTCTTGTGAAGCTGATCGATCTGATCGACCGGTCGGGAGCGAAGCTCGTGGCGGTCGGTGATGGTAAGCAGCTCCCGTCGATCGGTCCGGGTGGCATGTTCGACCGGTTGACCACGTTGATGCCGGTAATGGAGCTTAAACAGGTGTGGCGCACGATGGACCGGGATGAGCGGCGTGCGTGGGCTGCCTTGCGGGCCGGGGAACCGGAGCGCGCGATGGCGCACTATCGCGCTCGCGGACAACTCCATTTGGTGGAGACGCGCGATGAGGCAGCAGAGCGCGCGGTACAACAGTGGGCGGACTTGACGAGCGAGTTCGATCCCTCACAGGTGGCGTTGATCGCCGATTCCACGAACATCGAGGTGCACCGGCTGAACGCGCGTGCCCAGTATTTGCGTGGCGAGCGCGGCGAACTAGGCGAGCAGGAAGTCCGGTTGGGAGGCGTGCACTACGGGTTGCGGGAGGGGGATCTTGTTGCGTTCGTTCGCCAACATTATGCGAAGGGTCAACCCAGGATCGAGAACGGTATTCGTGGTGCGATAACCCGTGTTCACGAGAAGCGAGCGGTGACCGTCAAGTTGGAGGGTACGGGCCGGGAAGTGACGCTCACCGGCGATGATGTTGATGCGTTGTGGTTGGCCTATGCGCAGCACATCAACCGTCAGCAGGGAGCGACGGTGGAGCACGCCATCGTGCTCACCGGCGGGTGGCAGACAAGCAAGGAGTCCTCCTATGTCGAGGCGTCCCGTGTAAAACAGGGCACCGACTGGTATCTAGCGCGCGAGGAGCTGGGAACAGAAGGCACCGATATCGACCGGATCGAGCGGCTAGCGAAAAAGATGCGCTCAAGCAGAGCGCAAACACCGTCAGTCGAGTACGAGACGCTGCAAGAACCAGGTGAGCAACTAGACCCGGCGCTGCTCTTGCGCGAACTAGAAATCCCGACCGCCCAAGCCGATATCGAGACGAGCCGCGACACCGAGCACGAGCACGAACTGGGGGTGGCTCGGTGAAGCGACTAATGATCCGCCTACCCGACCCGTCGCACGAGGCACTACAACAGCGGGCCCAGCAGACGGGCGAGCCACTGGCGAGCACAGCCGCAAGCCTCCTGCGCACCATGCTCGAGGACGGCGAGCAAGCTACGAAAAGACGCGAGAGGCTACGAACCCGCCCCACACCCCAAACGCGGGCCATGGGGACTGGTGCGCCATGGATCGCGCCCGAGGACGATCCCGACTGGCACAAGAACACGTGGGGCATGATCCTCGCGCTGCACGAACGCTATCCGCGAGCGCTCGCGAAACTAGAACACGACTGGTACGAGCACCCCGAACGAGCAGAGACACTCGCCGCCCTCGCCATCTGGCGCGCAAGCATCGACAGCTCAGCTGAAGATCCCCGCGAGGAGCTTGCCTTCCAAAACGCGCTACAACAACTCGCTCGTACCCTAGACCAGACTCCCGGGCTCGGACGACCATTCAAGGCCGACACCGCCATGGCGGTCGAGTGGGGGCGCGCAACGCCCGACTCGGGTTAGGTCTGGACGCGCCAAGCGCATTTCGTGTCTTGCGTCGCGTGCTTATTCGCCGGAGATCAAGCGGGCTGCTCGCTTTAGGCGCGGCCCGATTTGCTTGGTGAGTTGCGCGACTGTATAGGCGTCCGATGGCACGGTGACGTCGATCGCAAGCAAGTGCTCGCGGCTGGGACGTGGCACGAGCACTGCGATAGAGCGCGCTCCGCGCATCGCCTCTTCGTCGCTGATGACTACACCGCGCGGGCTGATGCGGTCAAGCTCCGCGGCTAGTCTGCGCTTGTCGAGGATCGTGTTCGGTCCGTATCGCCTTAGGCGTAGGCGCGCGAGCACCTCGCGGCGCTCGGCGTCGGAGAGGCTGGCGAGCAGCACCTTGCCGAGCGCGGTGCAGTACAGCGGCAGACTCGCACCCACACCAAGGTCGGCGTCGACCGCGTACTGTCCGGCACGGTGGCCGAACAAGCGGTGTACGTAGGTGACGCGACCGCGGTCAAGCACCCCCATGCTGACGGTGTGACCGGTTTGCTCGCGCAACTCCTCAAGCACCGCACGCGCGTGGATCTCTCGACGCACGGCGGCAATTGCCGCGCCGCCCGGCGTGGCGGCCCGCGAAGA
>DATNKN010000421.1:0-12457 GCA_035603375.1 Solirubrobacteraceae bacterium | reverse complement strand
CACGCACGGCGCTTCGTGCTAGGCGTGCCGATGTACGGCCTCGACTGGGCGCGCGGTGGGGGCGAGGACGGTGGAGGGGCCCGCGGCGCGAGCGGGCAAGCGGGCGAGTCCTCTGGTGAAGCGAGCGCCTACCAGTACGCGGGCACGCTCGAACTCGCGCGGGCGGTCGGAGCGACACCGGCGCGCGATCGCACGGCCGACGAAATGACGTTCGCGTACACGCGCGACGGCGTGCATCACACGGTGTGGTACCTCGACGCGAGCGCGGTAGCCGCGCGCCTGCGGGTCGGGCGCGACGCGGGCTTGGCCGTGGGGGTGTGGCGGTTGGGTAGCGAGGACCAGTCGCTGTGGTCCTCATTGCCTTGAATCGCACGCCCGGCCCCCTTGGGGGATGGACCCGCCGGCGGGTCGAGCGTGCGTACAAAATACTACTTAATACAGAGGGCGTCCAGGTGCTACTTGATGAACAGCATCTCCGAGTACTTCGGGAGCGGCCACAGATCGTCGGCGACCAGCTTCTCCAGGCGGTCGGCCACCTGGCGCACGTCGTCCATCGCGGGGATCGTCGTGTCGCGCATGTAGACGGCCCACTTCATCGCCGAGCTGTCGGGCTGGTTGTCGCTCAGATTGGCGTTCTCCAGCTTGACGAGCGCATACTGCAGCTCCTTGACGAGCGGCTCGACCTCCTCGACTAGCTCGTCGAGGCCCGTGGCTTTCAGCTCGTTGAGATGGCGCACTGCCGCAGGTAGCAGCATCGTGCGTGCGATCTGCGCCGCCGTCTCGGCCTCGATGTTGATCTTGACCGCATACTGCTCGGTGAACACCTCCAGGCGTGACTCCAGCTCGCGCTTGGAGAGCACCTTGTACTTCTTGAACGCGGCCACGGTCTGCTTGTCCACGAGCCACGGCAGCGCGTCGGGCGTGGTGCGCAGGTTGGCAAGCCCGCGCTTCTCAGCCTCGGCGTGCCACTCCTCGGAGTAGCCGTCGCCGTCGAACACGACCTGCTTGTTGGCGGCCCACACGTCCTTGACGACCTTCGCCACAGCCTTCTCGAGCGTCGCGCCGGACGCTTTCAGGGCCGTCTTCAGCTTGTCGGCCAGCTCGTCAATCGACTCGGCCACGATCGTGTTGAGCACCGTGTTGGGTAGCGCCGGCGACTGGCTGGAGCCAAGCGCGCGGAACTCGAACTTGTTGCCGGTGAACGCGAACGGGCTCGTGCGGTTGCGGTCGCCGCCGTGCAGCGGCAACGGCGGCAGCACCGGCGTGCCCAGCCCCAGGAACGACCCTGGCTTGGATGCCTGCGTCTTGCCCGACTCAATCGCCGCGAACACCTTCTCCAGGTCCGCGCCGAGGAAGATCGAGATGATCGCCGGCGGCGCCTCGTTGGCTCCAAGCCTGTGGTCCTGTCCGGCGTTTGCGATCGATGCGCGCAGCAGCGCCTGATGCTTGTTCACCGCTTGGATGACGGCGGCGCAGAAGAACAGAAACTTCAGGTTGGCCTCGGGGGTGTCGCCCGGATCGAGCAGGTTCAGCCCGGTGTCGGTGCCCATCGACCAGTTGTTGTGCTTGCCCGATCCGTTGACGCCGGCGAACGGCTTCTCATGCAGGAGACACACCAAGCCGTAGCGACGCGCGGTGTTCTGCAGGATCTGCATTGTCAGCATCTGATGGTCGGCGCCGACGTTGGAGTTCTCGAAGATCGGCGCCACCTCGTACTGGTTGGGCGCGACCTCGTTGTGGCGCGTCTTGATCGGCACGCCGAGCTTCGCCAGCTCGACCTCGCACTCCAGCATGTACGCGAGGATGCGCTCGGGGATCGAGCCGAAGTAGTGATCGTCCAGCTCGTGGCCCTTTGGCGGCTTGGCGCCAAACAGCGTGCGCCCCGTCGTCAGCAGGTCGGGTCGCTCGAAGTAGTACTGCTCGTCGATCAGGAAGTACTCCTGCTCGCAGCCGATCGTCGTGAACACACGCGCCGCGTCCTCAATGCCAAGCAGCTCCAGTGCTCCAATGGCGGCGCCCGACAGCGCGTCCATCGAGCGCAGCAGCGGGATCTTGTTGTCGAGCGCCTCGCCTGTCCAGGAGGTGAACGCCGTCGGGATGCACAGCAGTGCGCCGTTGGGGTTCTCCAGGATGAACGCGGGAGAGGTGGGGTCCCAGGCGGTGTATCCACGCGCCTCGAAGGTTGCGCGGATGCCGCCGGTCGGGAACGAGGACGCGTCGGGCTCGCCCTGGATCAGCTCCTTGCCGGAGAACTCGGCGATCGCCGTGCCGTCGCCGGCGGGGCCGTAGAAGGAGTCGTGCTTCTCCGCGGTCGAGCCTGTGAGCGGCTGGAACCAGTGGGTGTAGTGGGTGGCGCCCTTCTCCATCGCCCATTCCTTCATCGCCTGGGCAACGGCGTCGGCGAGCGTGGTGTCGAGTGCCTCGCCACGCTCGAGCGTGCGCTGCAGTGCCTTGAACACGTGCTTGGGCAAGCGGCGGCGTTGCACAGCAACGCTGAACACGTTCGAGGCGAAGATCTGGTTTCCGGGGAGCGTCAGGTCAAGCGAGCCGAGCGCGCTCCCGTTGGCGCTCCACTGCGCGGCTGTAACGTTCTGCTGGCGGCTCTTTGGCATGGGTGGGCTCGACTCCTCCTGTTTTGGTCTAGGCGTAAGGCGGAATCGCATCGTAGCCCTCGGCGCGCGCAGGAGTGTCGCTCAGGTGGCGAAAGCTCGCGTGCTTGGTTTCGACGGGTGTCCAAATCAGGAACGACACCGCACATGTGCGGCCCCGCAGCCGGCGCATGGACCTACTGAACGGCGCCCACGGGGCCTTTGGAGGCTGGCGGGGGCCCTTCCACGATCTTGCCCGTTTGCGGGTTCACGTGGGTTCGCGGGGGTCGTGGCGCAACCGACACCACGAACTTACCCACCACCGCACCGCCGCCCGCCAGGCGCGCGTGCGAGCGGCCGCTGAGACCTGCCGCGACTGTGTAGTACACGGTGTGCAAACCCGCCTTCACCGCGGTCACGTGCCAGGCGAACACTCTGCTCGCGCCCGGCGCCAGCGACCCGAGCGCCCACGTGTTGACGTATGCCGTTTCGCTTCCGCCCGCGGGATAAACTTCCTCGCTGAGCACCGGCACGATGGGCACCGCTCCCGGTGCGCGGTTCACGATCCACACCGGTCGCTTGTTCGCCGCCAGGCGCGGGTAGTCGCTCGTGTAGTTGAGCGAGTTGAGCGACACCGCCACGTTCGGCACCGTGCTCGTGCTCCTGTTGCGCACGACCAGCACGAGGTTCGCCTCGCGCGCGATCGACTGCTGGGCGGGGAAGTGTGCCGCCACCACTTCCATCCTGTAGGTGGCCTTCGGTTCGTGCGCGTCCTGTTCGGCTCCGCCGCACCCGGCCGCGAGCACGGCAAGTGCCGCGCCGCACGCGGCTAGCGACAGACCCGTAAACACCTTTCTCCTCCCCACAGCGAGCGCCACGATATCAGTGCCGCTGGCGCCCGCGCTGAACGGTCGGTGACGTTCGGCCACTCAATCACGTAGAGTTAGCGGCGCGGGTCGGTAGAGTTGGGGGCACACAACGTGGCGTCCCCCGAGGAGGGGTATCCAAGTGGTTCGCAGTGCAGCCGAGCGGGCTTTCCTACCAACCAGGAGCCTGCTCGAGGAAATCGGGGACATGATGATCCTGACCGGCAGGACGATTGCTTCTGCCCTGCGACCCCCCTACCCCTACGGTGGGGAGTTCGTCTCGCAGTTCCTGTTCACGTTGCGTCTGTGCTGGTTTCCGCTGCTGGTGTCCACCGTCGCGATCTGTTACGCCGCACCCGGCCTGCAAGCAGCCAACTTCCTCACGATCTTCGGAGCGCTCGACCGCCTCGGCGGCTTCTTCGTGCTCGCCGCGGTTCGCGAGATCGGTCCCAGCGTCACCGCGATCGTGCTCGCCGGCGTGGCCGGCACCGCGATCACCGCCGACCTCGGAGCGCGCAAGATCCGCGAGGAGCTTGACGCCCTGCAGGTGCTCGGCGTGGACCCGGTCAAGAACCTGGTCGTCCCGCGCTTCCTCGCGCTGATGCTCGCCACCGGCCTGTTCAACATCTACGCGATCCTGTTTGGCATCTTCGGCGGCATCCTCGCCGAGCTTGTCAACCATCAGCCGCTCGGGCCGTTCTGGGCGACGCTGTTCGCCAATGCCTCCACCACCGACCTGTGGGGCTCCGCGCTGAAGACGATCATCTTCGGGGCGATCATCGCGATCGTGTGCTGCTACAAGGGCATGACCGCCTCCGGCGGCGCCGAGGGCGTCGGTCGCGCCGTCAACCAGGCCGTCGTGGTCGCCTTCTTGGCGATCTTCGCGTTCGACTACGTGTTCACGCAGATGCTGCTCGCCACGCACCCCAACATCCTCGTCATCAAGTAAATGAACGAACTGCTCGTCACCCCGCGCGAATGGCTTGCTGCCACTGGCGAGATTGGCCATTTCGCAGGCAACGTCTTGCGCGACGTCTACGGCCTGCGCGTCTTCCACTTCTTCGGCGAGGGGCTGCGCCAAGCCGGCATCCTGATCGTCTCCTCGACGCTGATCATCTGGTCGCTGATGTTCGTGCTCGGCCTGGAGTGCGGCATCGAGGGCGCCTACTTCCTGGAGGCGCAGGGCGCGCCCGCCTACTCGGGCGTGTTCACCGCCTGGTGCGATCTGCGCGAGATCATCCCCTACGCCTTCGGCTACATGATGGCCGCCAAGGTCGGCACCGGCATCGTCGCCGAGCTGGGCGCGATGCGCATCTCCGATGAGATCGACGCGCTCGAGGTGATGGGCATCAACTCGATGACCTTCCTCTGCGCCACACGCCTGCTGGCAGCGTGGATCGTGCTCCCGTTCATGTACCTAGCGGGAGTCGGCGCTGCCTTCCTGGCCTCCTACATCGCCGTTGTCCAGCAGGTCGCGACGGTGTCGGCCGGCGGCTACCTGTTGATCTTCTGGCAATTCCAAAACCCACCCGACTTCCTCTACAGCCTGATCAAGGCGATGTTCATGGCCACCGCGATCGTGCTCGTGGGCTGTTACTACGGCTACAACGCCAGTGGTGGGCCTGTGGGCGTGGGTACAGCCACGGCCAAGTCGATGGTGCTCAACATCATCCTCGTGCACCTGATCGGGATGCTCGGCACCCAGGTGTTCTGGGGAGCAAACCCACGTGCGCCAATCGGAGGCTAGGCGTGGCCGCGCCTGAGGACGCAGAGGAGGGGGCGGAGGAGCGCGAGGAGAGCCTCGCGACAGATGCCCCGGCGGCCGGGGTCACGGCCTTCTCGGCGGCCCCGGAGGGGTCCGAATTCGAGTTCCACACGGGCGCCAACCGCCCCACCGGTGTCCCCGACGCGATCGAGTTCGTCGGCGTGCACAAGTCCTTCGGCTCAAACCACGTGCTGCGTGGCCTGAACATGGGCTTGCCCGAAGGCCAGATATCGATGATCATCGGGCCCTCGGGCACCGGCAAGTCGGTTTGCATCAAGCACATCGTCGGGCTGCTCTACCCCGACGAGGGCGACGTGATCGTGCAGGGCCAGTCGATCCCCAGCCTGCCCGACGCCGAGCTGTTCGAGATCCGCAAGAAGTTCGGCGTGCTCTTCCAGGACGGCGCCCTGTTCGGTTCGATGAACCTCTACGACAACATCGCCTTCCCGCTGCGCCAGCACACCGAGAAGGGCGACGAGGAGATCGCGGAGATCGTGCACCGCCGGATGCGCGAGGTCGGCCTCGGCAACGCCGGAGAGAAGATGCCCAACGAGCTTTCCGGCGGGATGCGCAAGCGCGCCGGCTTCGCTCGCTCGCTCGTGCTCGACCCGGAGATCGTGCTGTTCGACGAGCCCGACTCGGGCCTCGACCCCGTCCGCACGGCGTTGCTGTGCGAACTCATCAAAGAGGTGCACGAGGAGAACGGCGGCACCTACGTCGTCATCACGCACGACATCATGAGCGCCCGCCGTGTGGCCGAGTACATCGCCGTACTGTGGCGCGGGCGCATCGTCGAAGCTGGGCCAGCCGTCGACCTGTTCGACTCCGAGAACCCGTTCGTGCGGCAGTTCCTCTCGGGCGAGTCGCAGGGTCCGCTTGGCATGGAGTAGCCGCCACCGCCCGGCGTGTAGGCACTGGGCGCGGCGCTAGCCTTCGATTGTGAATATGGGAGGGTTGTTCTCAGGGCTGGCCGTCGGTTCGGCGCGCCGGCCGCTGCTCACGCTGTTGCTGCTCGGCGCGCTCGGCGTCGGCTGTGCGGCGGCCGCGCTCAGCCTGCGCCCGACGGCAGCCACGAGCACGCTCGTGGGCAGCTCCAGCGCTGCCTACAAGAACACGCAGAGCTTCTACAAGAGCTTTGGCGAAGAGCCGGTCGAGGTGCTCGTCAAGGGCAACTTGCGCAAGCTTGTGCTGAGCCCCGACATCGTGCGGCTCGCCGGCCTCGAGGGATGTCTCTCCGGCACCGTGCCCGCGACGGCGCTGGCGCAAGAGGGGGGAGCAAGCGGGCCGTGCGGTCAGCTCGACCGTGCGAAAACGGTGAAGGTCGTGTTCGGGCCGGGCACATTCCTCACCGAGGCTGCCTCGGTGCTCGACAGTACGCTCGCAGCGCGCGGCGCCCAAGCCCAGGCGGAGGCCAAGAAAGCAAGTGCCGCCGTCTACCGCAAGGCGCTCGCTCGCGGCCTTGGAGCCCTGCAGGCGAGCGCGCTCGCCGCCGAAGCGAGCAAAGCCACGCTTGCGGGCTACGCAGCCGAAATCAGCGCGCTGTCGATCCGCTACAGCCTGCACAGCGTGCCCAGCCTCGGCAATCACGAATTCATCTCCTCGGTCGTGTTCGACCCCACCAAGCCGGCGGGCACCCCCAAGCAGCGCTTCGCCTACCTGTTCCCGAGTCGCGAAGCGGCTCTCGTCACGGTGCGCTTGAAGGCCGGGCTCTCCGAAGCACAGCGCACCCACACGATCGCGCTGATCCGCCAGGCGACCGCGATGAGCCAGTGGCAGCTCGAAAACGGCGAGAGCTACCTCGTTACCGGAGAGCCGGTGATCGTGGCCGACGTCACTAGCTCGATAACGCACGCGATCGAGCTGCTGCTCGTCGCCGTGCTGCTCGTGATGGCGCTTGTTCTGAGTCTCGTCTTCAGAGGTCGTCCGCGCCTGCTGCCGCTTGCCATCGCGCTGCTTGCCGCCGCGCTCGCCTTCGGTGCCCTGGCGCTGTGGGGCGCTTCGCTGACGATGGCCTCGATCGCCGTGCTGCCGGTGCTTGTCGGGTTGTCGGTCGACTACGCCATCCAGTTCCAGTCGCGTGTGCACGAGGCTCGTGCGGACGGCGCTCCTACCGCGCTCGATGCCGTCGCTCGCGCCGCGCGTAACGGTGCGCCGACGATCGCCACCGCCGCGCTTGCGAGCATCGGCGGGCTGCTCGTGCTGGCGCTCTCGCCGATCCCGATGGTGCGAGGCTTCGGGTTGCTGCTCGTCGTCGGCGTCGTGCTCGCGTTCCTGTGCGCGCTGAGCGCCGGGTCGGCGGCCCTGGTGCTGCTTGCCCCCCGTGCCGAACGTCCGCAGATGCAACCCGGGTGGCTGGGCTCCGCCTGGAGCGGCGCGCGCGAAGTGCTCGCCGACAACGCCGCGAGCAGGTTCGTTTCGCGGATGGCGCTCGAGCGCGCCGTGCGAAACCCCGGTCGCGTGCTCGCCGTCGGCCTGGCGCTTGCCGTGCTCGGCTGGGGTCTGGACACCCAAACCCAGGTGCAAACCGAAATCGCCAAGCTCGCCCCACAAAACCTCGCCTCGCTGCACAACCTCAGCACGCTGGAGCGCGTCACCGGCGTGGGCGGGGAGATCGACCTGACTGTCAGCTCGAGCGCGCTCACCAAGCCCGCCACGGTCGAATGGATGAGCGCCTATGAGAACAAGATCCTGACCCATTTTGGCTACAGCGCGGCAAGGGGCTGTGGGCGCGCGCGCCTGTGTCCCTCCTTCTCGTTGCCCAGCCTCTTCGAAGAAGAAGGCGCACCCGCGAAAAAACTCAACCAGCAGGATGTGAGCGAAGTGCTCGCGGCGATTCCCCCCTACTTCTCCGAAGACGTCATCGCCCCGAGCCACCATGTCGCCACGCTCGCCTTCGGCATTCGTCTGATGCCGCTCCAGCAGCAACAGCAGGTGATCGAACAGATGCAGTCGGCGCTGCACCCGCCGGCCGGGGTCAGCGCACACCTGGTCGGACTCTCGGTGCTGGCCGCCCAGGCGGGATCGCAAATCGCCTCGCCCTGGCGACGCGTGCTGATGCTGCTGCTCGCGCTCGTCGCCGTGGCCGCGATCCTGCTTGTCATCTTCCGGGGAGACCGGCGCCGCGCGCTTGTGCCGCTCGCTCCGATTGTGCTCGCCACCGGCTGGTCGGCGCTCGTGCTGTTCGCGCTGCGCATTCCCCTGAACCCGATGTCGGTCACGCTCGGGGCGCTCGTGATCGCGATCTCAACCGAGTTCAGCGTGCTGCTCTCCGAGCGCCAGCGCCAGGAGCGCGCCGCCGGATACTCGACCGCACAGTCCCTGCGCCGCGCCTACAGTCACACGGGCGCCGCCGTCGCCGCCTCCGGCGTGACCGCGATCGCGGGCTTTGGCGTGCTGGCGCTATCGAGCATCGCGATGCTGCGCGACTTCGGCCTCGTCACGCTGGTGGACCTCTCGGTGTCGCTGCTGGGCGTGCTCGTCGCGCTGCCCGCGGCGGTCGTGCTCGCCGAAAGCGAGGAGCCTTTGCGCGAGCGCGTCAGTCGGGGTGCGCGCGCGATCGCCGCACGGCTACCAAGACGACCGGGGCGGCGCGGGCTAACCGCCCCATGAGCGGCTCTGGCTCGTCGGGGGCACCAACCGATGACGGCTCCTCCGCCCCTGGCGAGCCTGACCACCCCCGGCGCGAGAGTGAAGCGGGCGGCTCAAAGAGAGGCGTGGGCGGTCGAGGGGGAGGCGTGGTTGTTGGAATGGGAGGCTCGCCTTACCGTGGGGTCGCGGGCTCGCGCTATGGCATCTGGATCGTTGCGCTCGCGGGTGTGCTCCTGATCGCGTTCACTTTGCACGTCGCGCTGGGTTCGCACAAAGGTGCGAGCGGTATCCCGCCGGGCGCCCGGGTTCCGCCCTTCGCCGCGCCGCTGGCCATCGGCGGGCCGCCCGGCGAAGTGGATATCGCTCCGCGCGCCAACGACGGTTTGGCCGGCAGGGTGGCGGCGTGCTCGGAGCGCGGTGTGGGCATCCTCAACATTTGCCAGCTCTACGAACGCGGCCCGGTGGTGCTCGCGCTGTACTTCGATGCCGGTTCGTGTGCGCGCGTACTCAGCGAGATGCAGCAACTCACAAGCTCCTTCCCGCAGGTCAGCTTCGCGGCTGTCGCGGTCAAAGAAGAGGCCGCGCCGGTCGCGCACCTGGTGCGTTCCAGGCGCATCGAGTTGCCGGTTGGCGTCGATCGGGAAGGCCGGCTCGGTGGGCTCTACACGATGGTGAGCTGTCCGCAGATCGCGTTCGTCTATCCGGGGGGCATCGTTCAGAGCGCGGCCTTGCTGGGTACGCCGTCGCCCACCACCCTGCGCGTGCGGGTGGCGGAGCTGCTGGCGGCCTCACGCGCGCGCGGTTGGAAACCGGGGCACTCGTGAGCGGTCCGGTGCGCGGCTGGTGCGATCCCGAGGTCCAGCAGGAGCTTCCGGGGCTCGGGCTGATGTCCTCAGTCCTCGATGTCGCGGCGCGTCGCTCGCTCACGGGCCGCTCCACGCCCGAGGTGCTCGCGCGCCTGCGCGAACTGTCCAATCGCTGGCGTGGCGCGCGCGCGGTAAACGTGCGCCAGGAGGCAATTCCCGCCGCCTACCGCGTGTTCTTCCGCCACATCGGCCTCGACCCTGACGTCACGCGCACACCGATCGAGGGGGCTGTGCTGGAGCGGATGCTCGAAGGCGGCTTTCTCTCCGAGGGGCTGCTCGCCGACGTCCTCACGATCGCTCTGATCGATACCGGTGTACCGGTGTGGGCGCTCGACGCCGACACCATCGCCGGGCCGCTCGGCATCCGCCTCAGCAGCCCCGAGGAGCGCCTCGGCCGCGGCGCGCATGCGCCGAGCGTCGGTGCCGGCAGGCTGGTCGTGGCCGACTCCACCGGTGCCGTGGCGCTGCTATTCGGCGACCCCGCCGAGGGTCACGAGCCAACCGCCTCCACGCAGCGGCTGGCGCTGTTCGCGGTGCAGGTCGCCGGCGTGCCGGCGCTGCACGTCGAAGAGACGCTGTGGAGTTGCCACTCGGCGCTCGCGGGCGACGGTTGACCTTTACCACAGCCTCTCGGCAAGCTAACATCCATGTTGGTCTAGGAGGGAGAAGCGCGGCATGGCCCAAAGTGAGCAGTCCACCGTAGATCGCCTTCAGTCGGGTAGCGGTCGCTTTGCCACGATCTTCGACGATCCCTTTGCGCAGCCGGCCGCCGGCGAGGAGCGCGCCGCGCGCGAGGCGCTGCGCGCGCAGATAGACAAGCTGGAGCGCGAGCTTTCCGGACTGGTCGCACGAGCCTTCCCGCACGTCGCTCCGCGCGACTCCGCCGGCGAGAGCTTCAGCGGCCCGCGGCTGCTCGGCCTGGCCGAGCTTGAGCGCTCGCGCGACCGGCTCGCGCTGCGCATCGGGGAGGTTCGCGGCGAGGTCGCCGAACGCGGGGCGCTGGAGCGCCGCTCGCGCGCGCTGCTCGAGCGCATGAAGCTCGAACCGGGTCGCTACAAGTTCGTGCGCGTGCCCGTCGCCGACCTTGGCGACGGACACTGTGGCGTGTGGGAGGTGCGCCCGCGGCTAGGCCTGATCGGGATGCTTGCCGGCTGGTGGCACGTCAAGCTTTCCTCCGGCTGCCCATAGCTGCGCCAGCGCGGTAGCTCAGGCAGGTACGCGGCTACCCGAGCCCGCGTACTCGCGCGTGTCCGCGGCGCGCGCCGTCAGCCAGGGGCCCGTGGCCGGCATCGGGCCGTTCGTCGGCAGCATCGCCGCCAGCGTGCGGCGCTGGCGCTCGGTCATCGAGCCCACCGTCTTCTGCTCCGACATCGGTATCTGGGCGAGAAACTTGCGACAGCGCGTGTGCCCCCAGCGCCGTTGGCTCATCAGCAGGTCGGCCACAGCCATGCTGTCGGCCTCCCATGGACACTGCATTATCACCTCAGCCACGCCGATCTCGCCGCTGGCGACGCGGCGCTTGAGTTCGGCACGGGCGAGGCGCACCTTGTTGGCGCGTTCCAGTGCGCGTAGATGCTGAGGTCCGGTAGGGGCAATGGTCGCGGTCGCGTTCATGTGTGCTCACTCCCCGTCGCCGCCGCGGGCAGCCCGCGGCGCGCAACAATCTTGGCTGGTTGACGAGTAGCGCCTGCGCTCGAACTTTTGAGATCGTCCCTTGCGAGGGCTGTCGCGAAAGCCTCCGGACCCCTCTACCGGCGACTCGGAGACGATGCTCAAGCGATCGTGCGCTGCGCTCTGAGAAGCTAACCAGCGCGAGGCTCGCGGTCAACCTCCTGCGCGCAGAACGTTCGCTAGAAGCGGGCTTTTTTTGTAGTTGTTTCTTCTTGTGAAGAAGCGCGGGTGCGCGCGGCGTGTTTCTTGTTTCGACTAGTCGAAGCGCTCGCTTGGGGCCCGCTCGGGCGCTGGCAGCGAGCCGTGCTCGCTCTCGAACCTGCGCTTCACCGAGGCGAACACCTCGAGCGCGCGGTCGAGTGTCGGGCGATCGTGCGTGGCCATCACGCTCGTGCGCAGCAGCGCGCCGCCCGGCGGCACCGCGGGGTGCAGCGCGCAGTTGGTGAACACGCCCTCGTCATACAGCGCGCGCCACAGCAGCGCCGCCTTCCAATCGTCGCCGACGAGCACCGGCACGATCGGTGTGACGATGCTCTCGCGCGGGCTGTCCTGCTCGGGGCCGATCCGCACCGGCTCGCCCCGCAGCGTGCGGTAGCCGAGCGCGGTCAGGCCGTCTGAGAGATAGCGCGCGTTTTCAAGCGCGCTTGCCAGTAGCGCCGGGCCCTCGGGCGAGCGCAGTACGCGCAGCGCCGCCAACGCCGCGCCGAGCGCCGCCGGCACGCCCGAGGCGGTGAACAGGAACGCGCGGCTGGACACGCGCAGATAGTCGATCACCTCGGCCGGCCCGGCCAGGAACCCGCCACAGGCCGCCAACGACTTCGAGAACGTGCCCATCCTCAAATCGACCCGACCCTCGACGCCCAGCAACTCTGAGGCTCCGGCGCCGCGCGCGCCCAGCACACCCGCGCCGTGAGCCTCGTCCACCATCAACCGTGCGCCGTAGCGCTCGCACAGCTCGACGATGTCCACCAGCGGCGCCACGTCGCCCTCCATCGAGAACACGCCGTCCACGACCACGAGCACGCCGCCGCCGTCCTGCTCGGCGCGCTGCAGGGCGCGCTCCAGCTTGTCCATGCGGTTGTGCCTGAAGGGACGCATCTTCGCCTTGGAGAG
>DATNKN010000390.1:0-4764 GCA_035603375.1 Solirubrobacteraceae bacterium | reverse complement strand
CCGGCTCGCCGCTGGCGCCGGAGGGCTTTCACTGGGTGTACGAGCACGTGGGGCGCGACACCTGGCTGTTCTCAACCAGTGGCGGCACCGACGTTTGCACTGCCTTTGTCGGCGGTTGCCCGCTGCTGCCCGTGTACGAGGGAGAGATTCAGTGTCGCGCTCTTGGCTGCGCGGTCGAGGCATGGGACGAGCAGGGTCGCTCGCTCACCGACGAGCTGGGCGAGCTTGTGCTCACGAGGCCATTGCCGTCGATGCCGCTGTACATGTGGGACGACCGCGACGGGGAGCGCTACCGCGAAAGCTATTTCGACATGTACCCCGGAATCTGGCGCCACGGCGACTGGATTCGCATCACTCCGCGCGGGGGTGCGGTGATCTACGGCCGCTCGGACTCGACGATCAACCGCCAGGGCGTGCGCATGGGCACGAGTGAGATATACCGAGCAACTGCGGCGGTGACGGAGGTGACAGACGCGCTCGTCGTGGATGTCCCGGCCGTGGGCTCCGCGGACGGCGCGCCCGCTGCGCGGGAGCTGTGGATGATCCTGTTCGTGGTGTTGTGCGAGGGTGCGCGGCTGGGCCCGGAGCTTGAGATACGGATCAAGCAGCGGATTCGCGAGGACTGCTCGCCGCGACACGTGCCCAACCAGATACTGCAGATAAGCGAGGTGCCACGCACGCTCTCGGGCAAGGTGCTGGAGGTGCCGGTCAAGCGCATCCTGATGGGCGCGGTGCCGAGCGAGGCGGCGAGCGTCGAGTCGCTTGCCAACCCACACGCACTCGACTACTTCGTCGATCTCGCCAACCAGTGGCGCGCAAGCTAGAGAGCATTTACATCGCGGCCGTAGAGGAGTACGGGGCGCGCCCGTCGAACAAGTGCGCCGATGAGACGACTAGCGACTCCCCCAGATAAGCCCACGGTGCACGGCGTTAGTGCGCTGAAGGGCACGACCGCGCACAAGGGCACCGGCGATCACCAGAGCCTCTCCCTTTACATCCAGGCCCGCTTCGATGAGTGCTCGCGCTCGCAGAAGGACGTGGCGCAGTACATCGTCGACCATCTCGACGAGGCAGCGTTTCAGACTGCGGAGGAGCTTGCTCGCCGCGCCAACACTTCCAGCTCCACGGTCGTACGCTTCTCCCAAGCGCTTGGCTTCGAGGGCTTCCCCGAGTTGCAGGCCGCTGCGCGCGATGAGTATCGCCGTATCCATGCCGCTCCGCAGTCGAGCGGCGGGGCGGGCGGGGACAGTGCCTCGGCGCCGCTGTTCTCACTCGACCAGAACGAGTTCGAGACGGCGCTGGCGGCCGACCACCTGAATGTCGAGGAGACGGCGCGCAAGGTGTCGCGCCCGGCCGTCGAGCAACTGACCGAGGCGATCGTCGGAGCCGAGAAGGTGCTTGTCGCCGGCACCGACCAGATGGCGTTCTTCGCCAGCTACATGCGTCACCTGCTGATGCTGCTGGACCTGCGCGTGGATGTCGTGGCGAGCCCATCTCAGGAGGCGCTCAGCCGGCTCGGGCGGATCGACCAGGGCACGCTCGTGATCGGCCTCTCAGCAGGCCGTCCGCACCCGCTGGTCGTGCGCGCGATGAAGCTCGCGCGCCACCGCAAGGCGCGCACGGCCGCGATTACCGACGCGACGCTGTCGGAGGTTGCGAAGCTCGCCCAGATCAAGCTGTACTACTCGTCGAACAGTCCGGCCTACGTGCGCTCGCACACCGCGCTGCTCAGCCTGATCCAGGCACTCGCGTACGGCGTGTACGCGAAGGACACGGCGCAATACGACGACCGCATCAAGGCTTTCCGACTCAAGTAATCGTCCTCAATCCCTTTTCAGGAAGACGGGGTCGCATGCGACCCCGTCCCGGGACGTGCATGCACGTCCCGGCCGACCGGCGCATGCGCCGGTCGGTTTATGAGGCTCAGACAAGTGCATGTACGGTGCGACCGGGCCCACATGCACCGACCGGGATAAGATCATGAATATGCGCGACGAGGCGACATTCACAGTAAAGAGCGGCCTGGCAGAGATGCTCAAGGGTGGCGTCATCATGGACGTGGTCACGCCCGAGCAGGCCAAGGTCGCCGAGGACGCGGGCGCCGCCGCAGTTATGGCCTTGGAGCGAGTGCCCGCGGATATTCGCCGCGATGGGGGAGTCGCGAGGATGTCCGATCCGGAGATGATCTCGGGCATTCAGGAGGCTGTCTCGATCCCGGTTATGGCCAAGGCACGCATCGGCCACTTCGTTGAGGCCCAGGTGCTCGAAGCCCTGGAGGTGGACTACATAGACGAGTCAGAGGTCCTGACACCCGCGGATGAGAGCAACCACATCGACAAGTGGGCCTTCAAGGTGCCGTTTGTGTGCGGCGCCACCAATCTTGGCGAGGCGCTCAGGCGCATAGGGGAGGGCGCAGCGATGATCCGCTCCAAGGGCGAGGCCGGCACCGGCGACATTGTCGAGGCGGTGCGCCACATGCGCGGTATCACCGGTGAGATTCGCCGGCTGTCGGCTCTGCAGGAGTCCGAGCTGGCGACCGCGGCCAAGGAGCACGCGGCGCCGCTGGACCTGGTGCGCTCAGTCGCGCGGGCAGGCAGGCTGCCTGTGGTGCTGTTCTGCGCGGGCGGCATCGCCACCCCGGCCGACGCGGCCCTGATGATGGCGCTCGGCGCCGAAGGCGTGTTCGTGGGCTCGGGCATCTTCAAGTCTGAGGACCCGCCGGCGCGCGCGCGCGCGATCGTGGAGGCCACGACCCACTGGCAGGACCCCGAGCGTGTTGCCGCCGCTTCGCGCGGGCTCGGCCCGGCGATGGTGAGCCTCGAGAGTTCGAAGCTCTCAGGCGAGCAGTTGTTGGCCCAGAGAGGCTGGTAGCGCTGAGCGCGCAGGCAGGCGCGGTGCAAGCGCCGACGATCGGCGTGCTCGCCCTACAGGGCGACTTCGAGGCCCACGCGCGCATGCTGCGCGGCCTCGGCGCTGTGGTGCGCGAGGTGCGCGTGCCGGCTGACCTCGACGGTCTCGACGGGCTGGTGATACCCGGGGGAGAGTCCACCACGATGACGCTCGGCATCGAGCGTGAGGGTCTTGCCGAGCCATTGCGCGCGCTTGCGGCCGGCGAGGGGACTGGCGGCGAAGGCACCGGTGGTGTTCCCGTGCTCGGATCGTGCGCTGGCCTGATTATGCTCGACCGCGAGCACCTGGGCATCATGGACATGCTCGCCAAGCGCAACGCGTTCGGCCGTCAGCTGCGCAGCTTCGAGGCCGATCTGACAATGACGGGCATCAAGGGCGGGTCCCTGCGCGGCGTGTTCATACGCGCCCCATGGATCGCCGAGCACGGCTCCGGGGTGGAGGTGCTAGCCGAGCTGGACGGTCATCCGGTGGCCGCCCGCCAGGGACGCGTCACGGCCGTCGCTTTCCACACCGAGCTGGGCTCCGACGATCGCCTTCACCGACTGTTCCTCGCCGATGTTGCCGCCAGCGCCGGCTCCGGTGAGGGCGTTACCTCAGCTGCCTGAAGCGTGAGCGGCAACTGTGGCTCGCCGAGTAGCCCGAGCACCAGATTGAGCGCGTCGTGGATCTCGTTGGCCAACAGGCCCTCGTCGTCGAGGCGCTCGGCTTCGTTCCAGTCCCAGGAGCGCGCCACATGGATGCTGGGGCGCAGGTGCGCAAAGCGCCGTCCGAGCGCGTGCAGGAAAGGGTCCATTCGCGGGCGGTCGCTCGCCGAGGCATAGCCGCGCTCCAGTAGCCACGGCCACAGGTCCGCCAGGATGTGGTTGCGGTGGTGGGCGCCCACCTGCTTCCAGTCCTCGCCCTGCCAGCGGCGTGCGTACTCAGCTGGATCGAGTGTGCACGTCAGGTACACGCGTGTGCGCACCGGTGCGTTGCGAAAGCCGAGCAGCGGTTGTGGCTTGAGGAGCCACGCGCCCGGACCGTCCCGGCCGAGCAACTCGCACAGATTCTCAGCACGCCCGCCGGCATACAGCTGCTCGGCCTGCGCCTTCAGCTCGCCCGGCCACACGTGCAGAGTGAGGCGCTCCTCCTCGATGTCCAGCGCGGCTCGCTGCAAGGACGCGACCCCGAGCGCCGTGTCCAGGCGCACGTGCACGAGCCCCGCACGCTCGGGCACGATCCCGGTGGCTTCGCGCAGCAGCGAGCGCAAGCGCCACTTGCGCCTGACGGGGTCGCCGCCGACGCGCCGCAGCGTGCCGAAGGGGAGCAGTTGACCGAAGTCTTGGTGGGCATAGGAGAGCACGTCCTTGACGATCGCCTGCTCAGCCGGCCCGAGCACACCCAGCTCCACGAGTCTCCACCAGGACTCGAGCAGATCGTGCCAGCGCAGGACGCTCGTGCGCCGCTGGGCAAAGCGCGTCCCGTTCAAGTTCAGCTCGGCCACACGATGACCGTTGCGTCGTGCCCAGCGGCGGCACACCTTGCTCTCAAGCACCACCACCAGATCGGGGTCGAAGCGCAGCACGCCGTCGAAGCGCTGGTTGTCCTCGGTGTCGGTCACTTCCTCGGCCAGGTCGAACGGCTCGGTGTCCGGTGTCAGGAAGACGCTCACCAGTCGTCCCCGCTGCACCTCGCCGCCGGCCAGGTTTTCCTCGGAGGCGTCGACGAGGTTGGTGGCCTGCATGTCCACGATGCAGTCGGGCAGCTGGCTCTGCGATGGCTCGCCGATCGCGCTCAGCAGCGTCTCGCGCGCCAGGGGCACAAGTCGCAACACGATCATCGCGGCGCGCGTGAGCTGATCCTCGTGGCCTCGCG
>DATNKN010000131.1:0-4012 GCA_035603375.1 Solirubrobacteraceae bacterium | reverse complement strand
TAGGCGACCAGGGCAGCGACCGCGACGATCGCCAGTGCGATGTAGGGGAACTCGCTGTAGGGGGCTGGCTGCCCCGGCTTGCAGAGCTCGACGAACGGGACGATCAGGGTCAGTGCCCCGAGGACGGGGAGTGCCACGTGGCGCAGCGCGGAGAACGATTGACGGTGGCGGCGCCACATGAAGACGGGGAGTGACAGCGTCGTCAGGAAGTAGACGAACAGGATCACAATCGTTCCCATCGTGGAGCACTCGGCATACAGTCCGACCGGGTCCGTCGACCCTCCGTTGAAGCCAACCAGGTGGGATATCCACCACAGTGCAATGATCGCGAGCCCGACGCTGGCCATCCCGAGCAGTGCGTGCACGGGCGTGTTGTCTCGCGCTCGGGCGCGGCCGAGCCATGCTGGCAAGAGGCCGCTTCGCCCGCCGTCATAGAGCATTCGCGCTTGGGAGTTCGCTCCAGCGACGAGGGTGGCGAGCACCGAGACGATCCCGGCCAACCAGGCGAGGATCGCCAGCCCGCCGAGGTAGTGGTCAGAAACGGTCAGGAACGGGACCGATGAGCGGCCGATGGAGGAGACGTCGTAGTGAAAGCCGGTGACCGTGGAGTAAGTGAAGAAGACAAACAGGAAAGTTGCGAGGGCGATCGACATGAACAGTGCCCTGGGCACGGTTCGCCTCGGGTCGCGGCACTCCTCGGCGAGCGCCGGGCCGTTCTCCCATCCAATGAACATGTAGAGAGCGAGCGGGAAACCCGCGGACAGGCCGGTCAGGCCCCCCGTGAGGTGCGCCCAGGAGAACGGTATCCCCGAGAGATGGCCACGCTCGTCGATCAGCACGACGACGCAGACAAGCAACATGACCGCCACCTGCGCCAGCACAGCCAATGCGACAGCCGTGGTCGACAAGCTGACGCCCCGCACGGCCAGCCAGATCGCCGCCCCCGTCAGAACGAGCGTCAACGGCTCCCACGCCGGATGCCACGAGGTGTAGTGCGCCAGCGTCAACGCCACCATCCCACCCGACATCGTGAACACTCCCGCCATCGCGACCGTGTACCCCACCCCGACCAACAGAGCGACCACGACACCGGCCCTCGCTCCCAGCGAGGTCTCCACATAGGTGATGAAGCTCCCCGCCGAGGGCTCCACCTTGGTGAACTCCGCCACCGTGAACGCGAGCAGCACGACAGCCACACCCGCCGCGAGGATCGTCAGAGGAGCCGCGACTCCCGCGGTGACGGCGATCACCCCGAACGCGAAATAGAAGTCGATCCCCGGCCCGATGTTCGCGACCGTGGAGGCCGTAACCTCGGCCGTGCCCAACTGCGCCGCGGAGCTTTCCGGGCCGGCGCTCATGCAGTCCGGCGGCGCAAGGTAAGCGCCCCGAGTGCGAGCGCGACAAGCGTCGCGCCGAGAATCACACAGATATCGATCGCCACCCGGCCCCCTAGCGCGCCGGAGCGGGTTGCGCGCGCGAGGGCGTCGTAGGCGTAGGTCAGTGGCAACACCCACGAGACCCCGTACAGCGCGCTGGCCATCTCGTGACGGTCCACGAACAGTCCGCACAACAGCAGCTGGGGAAAGATGATCGCGGGCATGAACTGCACCGCCTGAAACTCAGTCCTTGCGAACGCGCTGGCGAACAGGCCGAGCGCCATCCCGAGCACGGCGTTGCCGACGGCGAGCAGCCCCACAAGCCACGCGCCGTGCGGCGCGTGCAGGCCGAGCGCGAGGAACCCCACGAGGCACACGACCACTGCCTGGAGAGGGGCGAGTAGACCGAACGCGACCCCGTAGCCCACCAGCAGGTCAACCTTGGTGATCGGCAGGCTCATCAGGCGCTCAAGGGTGCCGCTGGTGCGCTCACGTAGCATCGCGATCGAGGTGACGAGAAACATGATGATGAATGGGAACAGCCCGCACATCGGCGCCCCGATCGCCTGGAAGGTCTGTGGCTGACCGTCGAATACGAAGCGCATCAGCACGAGCAGCCCGACGGGCACCACTAGCAGCAGCGCGATCGTGCGCGGGTCGCGCCGAATCTGCCACAGCACGCGCCTGGCCGTGGCCAGCGTCACCCGTGCGCTCATGAGGACGCCTGCTCGATAACCGCGAGGAATGCCCGGCCGAGATCCTGCTCGCCGGTCTGCTGGCGCAGCTGCTCGGGCGTCGTCTGCTCGAGCAGCGCCCCGTCGCGCATCAGCAGCAGAGCGTCGCACTCGCTCGCCTCGTCCATCACGTGGCTTGAGATCAGCAACGTGCTCCCGGCGCTGGCCAGCTCGTGGAAGGTCCGCCACAGCTCGGCCCGCAGCACCGGGTCCAATCCGACAGTGGGCTCATCGAGCACCAGCAGCTCTGGATCGTTCAGCAGTGCGCTGGCGAGCGATACGCGCGAGCGCTCACCGCCCGAGAGCGACCCAACGATCTGCTGCTCGCGACCGGCGAGGCCCACGGTGTGGATGACTTCGCCGACGCGCTCTTGGCCGACGCCGACGACCGCAGCGAAGTAGCGCAGGTTCTCGCTGATGCTCAGGTCTCCATAGACCGATGGAGCCTGTGTCACGTACCCGACGCGCCAGCGCAACTGTGGCGAGCCGCCCGATTCGCCGAGCACCATCACCTGTCCAGACTGGATGATCTGCACGCCTACGATCGCGCGCATGAGCGTTGACTTCCCGCACCCGCTGGGACCCAGCAGGCCCGTCACCGACCCCGCGGCTACATGCAGGTCCAGGCCGTCGATCACGGACCGTCCGCCGCGCACGACATGCAGATCCTCGATCTCGATTGCGGTGTCGGCCATGTAGCCGCACAAGCTATCCCCTGGGCTCTGCCTGCGCTTACAATCGGGCGCGTGCAGGCTGGGGTAGAGCGACCTTGTCGGTAGTCAGGCGGTAAGGCTCGATCCACCGGACGAGTTGCCCCACTCATGCTCCTCGAGGAGATCGGTGGGACCGAGGATGAACACCTCGCACATCAGATCAGGGTGCTGCTGGTTGCCACTCATAAACCCGATCACCGCCCGGCCGGTCGCCTGTTCGATCACCCCGGTGAAGCGATCGCGCATTACCTCCTGAAACTCCATGCGCTGCTGAATGACAGCGTGGCCGCGCCCACCATCGAGCAGGGTCTGCTCCACTCGCGAGAAGCCGCCGCGTAGCACGCACACGACCAGGTCGTCCTCGTAATAAGACTTCGCACGAGTCGGGCCCCGCCCGTAAAACTCCTTCAGCAAAGCGACCATCCCGTCGGAGATCGCCGTGAGCACATCGCCACGCGTGCTCGAGATGCTCGTGCTGTTGGGAGGGTTCATCGCGGACAGAGGTGCCGTCGGGCGAAACGCCACCGAATCTTAGCCTGAGCTGCACCGGGCCGCCTGCGGACTCGAACCGCATCAGGCGTCTCCTTGGCGCAGCGCGAGCAACGCCCAAGCGGCAGCTCTCGCGCTGGTGCTAGCCCTTTACTCAACGGTATTAGGCTGGAGGCGTCGGCCGTCATCGAACGGCGGCCTCGCGGATCAGCCGTTCCCAATCGTCGCGCAGCGGCTTGGCTCCAAGCTCGGTGATCGCCAGCGCCACGACTCGCTCAAGGCCGACTGGGCCGGTGGGTAGGTGGACCTTTCCGAGCCACCGATCACCGACCTGGACGTTGGCGCCGACGTGCATGTGCGGCCAGGTGATCGGGCTGCGGCCGCTGGGATGCCAATGGTAGGAGACGAGCTCACGCCCCTCGTATCCGATGGCGTAGAGGTAGCCACGAACCTCGACGCACCAGCCGTCGGCGTCTTGGCGTACCTCGTATTCCTCAGCAACGTCGATCGAGAGAGGACCACCGGGCATCTTCGCCGTGTCAGCTAGTTCGAGCTCGTGCGGCTTGTCCGAGAGGTGGTAGGCGCGGGCGACGACATGGACGCTCGTCACGCAGGACAGCAACCGCACGGTCCTGCCGCGGTAGTGCTCGACGGCCTCGGCGGGTGTCTTACTTGTGTGTGGCATGGAGCGGGAGCATCA
>DATNKN010000375.1:0-4441 GCA_035603375.1 Solirubrobacteraceae bacterium | reverse complement strand
CCAATAACGCCGACAGAATTCACGAGACGACCAATCCGTTTGGATGGAGGCCGAAGGACAACTCGGCAGACCGTATGTAGGAGGGCGCCCGGCGGGCGGGGTCGGCGGCGATCGTCAAAATGGTGGTCGCGACCCGCCGAGAGGGCCGCCGCGGGAGGCTCACGACCGGTTCTCAGATCCATGCATCATGCTACCCCCACTGTGATGGCCTCCGAGGAGCAGCCAGCCGCTCGTTCGTCGGCGTGGGCGCCGTTTCGCTCAGGTGTGTTTCGAGCGATGTGGTCGGCGCAGTTCGTCAGCAACATAGGTGGTTGGATGCAGACGGTGGGAGCGCAGTGGCTGATGCTCTCGCTGACTACAGCCGCGGCGCCCGTGGCACTCATCCAGACGGCGTCGAGCCTTCCCGTGCTCTTGTTCGCAGTACCTGCGGGGGCCGTGGGAGACCTGGTGGACCGCCGGCGCTTCCTGCTCCTCGCGCAGACGTTCATGCTGCTCGCGGCGCTTGCGCTTGGAGTGCTGGCCCTCGAGGGGCTGGTGACCCCGGTGGTGCTGCTGGCGCTCGTGTTCGCCCTTGGCGCAGGTCAGGCTTGGACGTCGCCGACGTGGCAGACGCTCCAGCCGGAGCTGGTACCTGCCGCCGAGCGACCGCAGGCGATCGCGCTCGGCTCGGTGAATATGAACCTCTCGCGCGCCGTGGGCCCGGCGATCGGCGGCCTGCTCGTAGCCGCCACGAGCGTGGGCTCGGTATTCCTGATCAACGCGGCAAGCTTTCTGGCAGTGATCGTGGTGGTTCTGCGGTGGCGCGGAGGCGGTCGCAGGGAGGGTGCGCTCGCGCCCGAGCACGTGGGCGAGGCGATCCGCGCGGGCGGACGCTACGTCGCGGCAAGCCCGGCCCTACGAGTTGTGCTGCTGCGATCCGCACTGTTCGTCTTCTTCGCAAGCTCGATCTGGGCTTTGCTTCCGCTGACCGCAAGGACAGAGCTCCATCTCGGCTCAGGCGGCTACGGCCTGTTGCTTGGATGCGTTGGCATCGGCGCGGTCGTTGGCGCGGCGCTGTTGCCACGTCTGCGCAACCGCTTGACGCCCGGAGCGATGCTGAGCATTGGCTCGGTCGTGGTGGGCGCTCTGGCACTCGTGCTCGCCTACGTTCACGTCACCGCGCTCGTCGGGGTGGCGCTTGCGATTGGTGGGACCGCGTGGATACTCGCGCTCTCGACGCTCAACTCCGTCTACCAGTCGAGCCTGCCTGGATGGGTCAAGGCACGCGGCATGGGCTTCTACCTGATCGTTTTCCAGGGAGGCAATGCCATCGGCAGCGCCGCAATTGGGCTCGCGGCTGGGCAGGCGGGACTCTCGCCCACGCTGCTCGTGGCGGGGATCGGGCTTGTGCTCGGTCCGCTCGCGGGGCTGCGCTTCCCACTCAAGCCGCTGAAGCCCGAGGAACTACTGCCTGCCGGTGACTGGCCGGTGCCGCAGCTGATCAGCGACGAGACGCCAGGGGGACCGGTCATGGTCAGCGTCGAGTACTGGCCCCGAGCGGGGATCGAGGATAACTTTTTGCAAGCACTTCACGAGGCGCGCTTTAGCCGCCGACGGACGGGCGCAAGCTCCTGGCGCGTGTGGCGCGACAGTTCCGAGCCCAATCGCTTCATCGAGCAGTTCGTCGTTGTGTCATGGCAGGAACATCTACGCCAGCACGAGCGGGTCACCGCCCGTGATCAGGAACGCTTCGATCGCATCCGTGCGATGACCGACCCCGACCGACCGACGACTGTCACCCACTGGACCGCACCCCGGCTCGACCGCGACCAAGCCTCCAATTAGCCTGCGGCTGCTGCGGCGCCATCAACTCCCGCTCCCGCACTTCCTAGGACACCTATCCAATAGTGTGTCTAGGAGACTGAACCTATGCATCCTTTTCGTGCCGCCGTCGAAGCGCAGGATCTCGAGGCCGCAATGGCGCTCATGGCTGACGATGTCCTGTTCCGAAGCCCAGTCGTCTTCAAGCCGTATCACGGTCGGGAGGCAGTCGCGATGTTGCTCGGCGCCGTTTCGCGAGTATTTGAAGACTTCCGCTATGAGCGCGAGATCGGCGCAGCCGACGCGCCCGACCACGCCCTTGTCTTTCGTGCGCGCGTCGGTGACCGCGAACTCGAGGGGTGCGATTTCCTACACGCCAACGAGCAGGGCTTGATCGATGAGTTGTGCGTGATGGTCAGGCCGCTGTCGGGTGTGCTGGCGCTCGCCGAGGCGATGAAGGCTCAGCTCGAGCTTGCTCAGCGCGAATCGGGCACGGAGAGCTGAGGATGGCGCGAGCACTCAAGCTCGGACTCAACACCGGCTACTGGGCGGGTGGCCCGCCGCCGGGGATCGCCGAGACGATCGCTGAGGCCGAGCGCCTGGGCTTCGACTCGATATGGACCGCCGAGGCCTACGGATCGGACTGTCTGACGCCGCTTGCCTGGTGGGGCGCCGCGACCGAACGCATCAAGCTCGGCACGGCGATCGTGCAGATCTCCGCCCGCCAACCCGCGGCGACGGCAATGGCCGCGATGACGATGGACCACCTTTCCGGCGGGCGCTTCATCCTCGGGCTCGGAGCGTCTGGACCGCAAGTAGTAGAGGGCTGGTACGGGCGTCCTTACGCCAAGCCGCTCGCCCGCACACGCGAGTACATAGGAATCTTGCGCGACATCTGGGCGCGCAAGGGGCCGCTCACAAACGACGGGCCCCACTACCCGCTCCCGCTCTCCGACGGGACGGGACTCGGCAAGCCGCTGAAGTCCTCGATCCATCCGCTGCGCGAGGACATCCCGATCTTCCTCGGCGCCGAGGGACCGAAGAACATCGCGATGTGCGCTGAGCTCTGCGACGGATGGCTGGCAATGCTCTTCTCGCCAGAGCACGAGGATCTCTACCGGGTCCCCTTGCAGGAAGGCTTCGCTCGCGAAGGCGCCAGACGGACCGCCGAGGACTTCGAGGTGGCCGCGACGGTGCCGCTGATCGTCTCCAATGACCTTGACGCGGCTATCGACGCTCTGCGTCCCTTCTACGCGCTCTACTTCGGCGGTATGGGCGCCAAGGGTGCCAACTTCCACGCCAACGTCCCGATTCGCATGGGTTATGAGAAGGAGATCATCGAGATCCAGGATCTTTATCTCGCGGGCCGCAAGGACGAGGCCGCAGCTAAAATCCCGAGCAAGCTGATCGACCAGCTCTCGCTAGTCGGCCCACGAGAGAAGATCCGCGAGGATCTGGAGCGCTGGCGCGAGTCGATCGTCACGACGCTGCTCGTCTCCGGTGACGCGGCCACGTTGCAGGCCGCCGCGGAGTTCGTGCTCGGGTAGGGTGTCTAGACGACGGCTCGTGGCTAACGCGCGGCGAGCTGGACGATCGGGATCGTCCGGTTTGCCGCAGCTGCTTCGCGACGGTAGGTCGCATAGGGCGCAAAGACACGGTCGGCCAGCTTCCAGATCCGTTGCCGTTCGGCTTCGTCTTCGACCACCACCGCTCGCATCGGGACGCCGCCGAAGGTGACGTCGGGGTGGGCCTTGAGGTTGTGAAACCAAGCTGGATGCTTTGGCGCGCCGGCCTTCGAGGCGACGATCGTGACCCGATCTTCGTCATGGAAGTAGATGACCGCATTGCGTCGCCTCGCGCCGCTCTTGGCGCCTTCGGTTTCGAGCAGCGCCGTCGGCAGAACCAGGCCCATGCCCAGGCGTCCGCCGGTCGCCCGCAATAGGTGTGGATCGACCTTCCAAACGACCTTGGCCGAGAACAGCCTTCCCATTCGAGTCGCCGAAAATCTCGCGAAGGCTCTGCTGAACACACCGCGCGGGCGACTGGGATCGACGTGCTTGAGCTGACCGGAGATCCTCCGATTTTCCCACAAGGTCATAGCGCGACGTCATCCCCAAGTGGCCGACGGGCTCTCGGCGTTCTGGGGGCTCGCCCGATCGTGCGTGAGATAGTCGAGGTCTTCACCTCATCGCCTGCCGGCGGGCGACGTCAGTCGTCCAGGTGCTCGCTGTCGGCTTCGCCGTAGACCGACTCAGGGGACTCCTCGTCGAGATCGTCGGCGTCGCGCATGATGCGGGCCGGACTGTGCTCGTCGCCATGGGAGGCGTGTTCGATCAGCTCCTGCTCGGCCAGCTCGAAGCCCTCCGCCTCGCCGCCTCCGGCTTCTTCGACCGAGCGGCGCTCCTCGCGCCGGCGCTCGCCGCGACTCATAAGCGGCTCGGCGAGCGTGTCCGCTGACTGCTCGGCAGGGATGTCCTTGGCATGCGTGGGAATGTTCTCCTCCATGATCGGCACTCTACCCGTCTGCCAGACCGTCAAGCGTCCTTGCGCATCCACGCGTCATCGGCGGCGCCGGCCGCCGCCATACTGGCGTCGATGCTCGCAGAGCGCCTCACAGCACAGCTACTCGCGGGAGAGCCGG
>DATNKN010000360.1:0-20101 GCA_035603375.1 Solirubrobacteraceae bacterium | reverse complement strand
GGCGATCCAGCGCCGCGAGTCGGCTGGGTCGATCACGTCGTCGATCTCGCCGTGGGCGGCCATGTTCAATCCCTCCCCGTGCGCGTAGGCGGCGACGACCGTGGCCCGGAACACACGCTCGCGCTCCTCGGGGTCCTCGATCGCATCAAGCTCGCGGCGCATGCCCAGGCGCACCGCACCCTCCAGGCCCATGCCCCCGAACTCGGAGGTGGGCCAGCCGACCGTGAACAGCGGCGCCTTGAACGAGCCGCCCGCCATCGCCTGCGCACCGAGCCCGTAGCCCTTGCGCAGCACGATCGTGCCGATCGGGATCTCCAGGTTGGCGCCGATCACGAACAGGCGCGCGAAGTGACGCACGGTCGCGGTCTGCTCAGCGGCCGGACCAACCATGAAACCGGGCGTGTCGCACAGGAACAGGACTGGCAACCCGAACGCGTCGCACATCTGCAGGAAGCGCGCGGCCTTGTCGGCGGCATCGGCGTCGATTGCGCCGCCCAGGTGAGCGGGATCGTTAGCGACGATCCCCAGCGGCCGGCCCTCCACGCGCGCGAGCGCGGTGACCATGCCCGCGCCGAAACCATCGCGCAACTCGAGCACCGAGCCCTCGTCGCACAGGGCGTGCAGAACCTGGCGCACCTCATAGGCCCGCTTGCGCTGCTCGGGAACGATCTCGCACAGTTTGCGTTGATCGGGCGCGGAGAACCGCTCGACGGGCCCGTGGAAATAGGAGAGATAGCGCTTGGCCGCAGCCACCGCCGCCTGGTCGTCGGCTACGCGCAAGTCCACAACGCCGTTTGCGTGTTGCACGCCGATTGGGCCGACTTCGCCAGGCTCATAGACGCCCAGGCCGCCCCCCTCGATCATCGCGGGGCCACCCATCCCGATGCTCGAGTCCTCGGTGGCGATCACCACGTCACAGCAACCGAGTAGCGCGGCGTTCCCCGCGAAGCAGTAGCCCGAGGCGATCCCCACCAATGGCACGAGGCCGCTGAGACGGCCAAACAGGTTAAACGCGCGGCAGTCGAGACCGGCCACGATCGGGAAGTCCACGTCGCCGGGCCGACCTCCCCCGCCCTCGGCGAATAGCACCACCGGCAGGCGCCGCCGCTCGGCCAGCTCGAACAGGCGATCCTTCTTGAGATGCCCGCGCATCCCCTGCGTGCCGGCGAGCACCGTGTAGTCATAGGACATCGCCACGCATGGGTCGCCCTCGACTTCGGCCACACCGGCGATGAGACCGTCGGCGGGCGTGCTTGCGATCAGCTCGTCCTTTCCTCGACGCCGCTCCTGAGCGGCGAACAGCAGCGGTCCGTACTCGACGTAGCTGCCCTCGTCCACGAGATCGGCAAGGTTCTCGCGCGCGGTGCGTCGACCCCGCTCGCGGCGACGGGCAACCGCCTCGGGGCGAGCCGCGTCAAGACCGAGAGCGTGACGCTCGCGCACCGCGAGCAGGTCGGCGCGGACCCGCTCGGACTCGCTCTCCGCCTGGGTGGTATCGGACTCTCCGCTCGTGGGAGACGCCCCATCGCGCGGTGGACTCGAGACCGGGTCCTCGGCTGCGAAGACCAACAGCAGCTCTCCCGCCTCGATCGCATCTCCCGCTACGACCTCAACACGACGCACAACCCCATCGCTCTCGGCGATGACCTCGTGCTCCATCTTCATCGCCTCCAGCACGACAAGCACTGCTCCGGCACGCACCGACGCTCCGGGGGCGTGCTCGACGGTCACCACCACGCCGGCAAATGGAGCGCTGATCTCCAGCTCGACGGGCGCGGGCATCGCGCAATCATGGCGTATAAGCGGCTCCTGTCGAGATCGGCCGACGAATCGTTGGTTAGCTCGCTCGGTGCCTGTGCACACGTCGGGTCGCAGTCCCGTTAGGGTTGGCATCGAGAATGACACCGCAAGACCTGCCAGCACCTGAGCAGCGGCGAGCCCGGTCGTGGTTGGCCCCCGCACGCGACGTTCGCGCGCTCTACTACAAGCACTTCGGCGACCGTCGCAAGGAGCGCCAGTTGTTCGCGACCGGCTCCTTCTTCCTGACGTTCGCAGGCGTCCGGGGGATCACACATGCGATCCGCGCCGAACGAGGCCCGTTCAAGAACATCACTCCCGGAGGACGCCACATCCACCACATGACCTTCGGGATCGCGGGGCTGCTGACGGTCGGCTATCTGTGGATGCTCGAGATCGGGATCTCCGAAGAACGCCGCTCCTCGCGCATCACCGCGGCCGCGTATGGCACCGGCGCGGCGCTCACACTCGACGAGTTCGCATTGTGGCTCAACCTCGAAGACCTCTACTGGGCCAAGCAGGGCCGCGAGAGCATCGACGCCGTCGCCCTGTTCGGATCGCTGCTGATCCTTAGCGTGCTGAGCAAGGGATTCGTCAAGGAGTTGCCGCGGGCACTGCCCACGCCCGGGACGAGCTCAAACGCCGAACCGCCTCGCGCGTAGCCAGATCTGGCCTCGCGAAACCGGCGCCTCGCGGCCCAGGCGCATCGTTCTCCGAACCAACGACCAGACAAAGCTAAGGTGAGGCGCATGGCCACCGGCTGGGATGAGACCACGAGGGACCGCACCCATCCCACGTTGATCCTCGCCGTGCTCGCGCTCGGCGGGCTTGCCTACGCGATGCTCAGCTCGGCGGTGCTGCCGGCGCTGCCGACCTTCCAGCATGCGCTGCATACGAGCGAGACGGGAGTCACCTGGCTGCTGACCGCCTACCTGCTGGCCGCGTCGGTCGGGACCGCGATCCTTGGGCGACTGGGCGACATGTATGGCAAGGAGAAGATGCTGCTGTGGACGCTCGTGATCCTCGCAGCGGGGACGCTCCTGTCCGCCGTGTCGAGCTCGCTGGCGATCGTTGTCGTGGGGCGATTTATCCAGGGCGCTGCCGGTGGCATCTTCCCGCTTGCCTTCGGGATCGTGCGCGACGAGTTCCCGCGCGAGAAGGTGGCAGGCAGCATCGGCCTGCTCTCGGCGATCCTTGGCGTTGGCGGCGGCGCGGGGATCGTGCTGGCCGGGGTCATCATCGAGCACCTGAACTACCACTGGTTGTTCTGGCTTCCCTTGATCCCGACGGTGCTCGCCGCGATCGCCACTTGGCGCTTCATTCCAGAGTCCCCGGTGCGGGTTCCCGGACGCATCAACTGGCTTGCCGCGAGCTTGATGACGGTCGGCATGTCGATTGTGCTGATCTCGATCAGCCAGACCACCACCTGGGGCTGGGGATCCCCCAAGACACTCGGCCTGCTCTCAGTCGGCATCGCCGTCTCGGTCGCCTGGATCGCCGTCGAGGTACGCAGCAAGAACCCGTTGATCGACATGACGATGATGCGAATCAGGGGCGTATGGACGACTAACACGGCCGCGTTCCTGCTCGGGGCCGGGATGTACGCCTCGTTCATCGTGATTCCCCAGATCGCACAGCTGTCGAAGAGCACCGGCTTTGGCTTCGGCGCCTCTGTCGTCGTCTCAGGGCTCTACCTGCTGCCGACGACGATCGGGATGACGATCCTCGGCCTGTCGGCCGGGCGCATCTCGGGCCGCTTCGGCTCGCGCAGCGCTCTACTTGTGGGAACTGCCTTCACCACCGCATCCTTCGCATTGCTCGCGGTTGCTCACAACCATCCCTACGACCTGCTGATCGCCTCCGGGCTGCTCGGGGTCGGGGTGGGCCTTGCCTTCGCGGCCCTCGGCAACCTGATCGTGCAAGCCGTCTCACCAGAGCAGACCGGTGTGGCCAGCGGCATGAATACGGTCATGCGCACGCTTGGGGGCGCCCTCGGAGGTCAGCTCTCGGCGACTTTCATCGCGGCCAACACGGCCAACGGGCTGCCGACGGTCACCGGCTTCACCGATACGTTCCTGATGGCGACAGGCTTCCTGCTTGTTTGCTTGGTGGCGGGCTTTCTCGTCCCCAAGCAACTGGGCGCGCGGACGGGAGCCGACTTCACCCATGAAGAGGCGACCGGTGGCGCCCCCGCGGCGGAGGGCGCCACCGGCTGACGCCCTCGCGCCCGGCGGGCGTTGCTACTCCGCGTCAGGCCAGTTCGCGCTGCCCATGACGCCGTCGCCGTCCTCAGGCTTGGGACCGCCAACCGCGACGATGTCCAACCCCTCCGGGCCGGCCTCGAACGCGCGCACGACCTCCGGGGCAACACGCACCACGTCCCACTGGCGCAGCTCCAGAAGCTCGTCGTCGAGCAGCACACGTCCGGAACCGGCTACGACGAGGTAGGCCTCCTCCTGCTCGCGATGGCTGTGGGCCATCGGGCTGCGCAGATTCGCCGCATAGCGGAAAAGGCTCACGCCAAGATCGCGGGAGTCAAGATGTTTGCGCCCGAAGCGACCTTCGATACCTGGAGCCCGCTCACCTACAGAGTCCTCGACCTCCAACAGGTTGACGGTGGCGTAACGGGACATGGCTTCTCCTTTGTCGAGCTCGGACGTGGACCTGCGACTCCACCATAGCCGCCCGGCGCAAAGCCTCAAAACGCCGGCGGGCCGTTGGCGTAGGACGTATTCTCTAACGATCCCCGCCCGCAAGGGACGACGCGTCCCCAGCCGCACTCAGGCCGAGAACACAAAGGAGCACAACATGCCGAACGCCGCTATGCGGAGCGCCGGGGATCTCGAGCGCGGGACACGCATTGAGGGAGCCGACGGCAGCTATACGGCCAACCTGTCCAAGGACTGGGAGATCTGGGGCCCCAATGGCGGGTATCTCGCGGCGATCGCACTGCGCGCCGCCGGCAAGCTCGCCCGGATTCGGCGACCGGCGAGCTTCTACTGTCACTTCCTCAGCTCGCCCGCGTTCGAGCCCGTCCAGCTGGAGGTAAGCGTGCTCAAGCAGGGACGTCGCGCCGAGTCGCTCCGTGTGGAGATGACGCAGGCCGGCAAGCCGATCCTCCATGCGCTGGTGAAGACCGCCGCCGACGCTCCGGGATATAGCCACCAGCATCCCGAGGCTCCGACCGTCCGGCCGCCTGAGGCGCTGAAGTCCTACGATCAGTTGCTTCCCGCCAGCCGCCTGCCGCCGTTCAGCTTCTGGAACAACATCGAGCGGCGTCCGATCGATCAAAGCGTCTCCGGTGAACCGGGCGAGCCGGTCATCCAAGAGTGGACACGCTATCGACCGAGGCCCTGCTTTGAGGATCCGTTCCTCGATGCCGCACGTTCGCTGATATTGCTCGATACGTACGGATTCCCCGCGGCGCATCGCCTGCACCGCGACTGGGAATATCTCGCGCCCAACCTCGACACGAGCGCGTGGTTTCATCATTTCAGCCCCAGCAGCGAATGGCTGTTGATCGACCACGAATGCGTCGTCGCAGATCACGGCCTGATGGGTGTGAGCGGGAGAGTTTGGGATATCGAGGGAAAACTGCTTGCGACGGGATCGGCACAGCTGTGCTGTATTCCCAAGGATCGCTAGCGGAGCGGCTCGATAACCTCGGCGACACGATGCGACCGCCCTCCGACGATGCTACGGACACACTGCCCGCCGCAGAGAAAGCGAGCCATGAGCCGTCCCCTGGGCGGCACAAGCGCCAGCGCAGGAGAATCCTTGCGGCGCTTGCGATCGGGGTGCTCGCGATCGCGATCGGGGTGCTAGTGAGTTGGCACTTTGCCTCAGAGGTGCTGGTACCCGAACGCTTCGGCTCGAAGCCGGGAACAACCGTTGAGAGACTGCCACCCGGACAAGTTGTGTTGTCGCGATCGGAAGCGACCCAGCGACCGGGAATATATGGCTTGGACTGGCAGACAGGGCACGCGGTCGTCGGCGAAGTGCTGGGCAGCAAAGCCGACACGGTGACGCGACGACTGTGCGTCGCCGATGGGTACATGGTTGCGGGTATGAAGGTGACGCTTGATCCCGACGTTTATGTCGGCAACCCCACTCAAGCGCTGGGACTGCCCTACTCCAGCGTGCTCTACCCCGACGAGCTCGGGCCGATGCCAGCCTGGTTCATACCCGGGCACTCAGGCACCTGGGCGATCGTCGTGCACGGGATCAATGGCAACCTCGAAGGCGATCTGCGCATGGCGGCGAGCCTGCACCGCGACGGGCTGCCGGCTCTGCTGATCGGCTACCGCGAGGATCTCGGCGCTCCAGCCAGCCCCGACGGGTTGCACCACATGGGCCTCACCGAGTGGCGCGACCTCGCCGCGGCCGCCAGCTACGCACTCGCGCACGGCGCACAGCGCCTGATCCTCGTGGGCGCATCGATGGGCGGGGCGATCGTGGCGCAATTCATGGAGCGTTCGCCGCTGGCGACACACGTGGCGGGCATCGTGCTCGACGCCCCGGCGCTGTCCTGGAAGGCGATCCTGGCGTTTAACGCAAAAGAGATGGGGCTGCCATCCTTCCTCGCCCTCCCGGTTGAGTGGGCGATCGGAGCGCGCATCGACGCCGACTGGAACAGCCTCGACGCGCTACAGCACCCGAGCGCCTTCCACGTCCCGATCCTGCTGTTCCACGGCACGCAGGACAAGATCGTGCCGATCGCGACCAGCGAACAGTTCGCCAAAGAGCTACCCGGCTGGGTCACCTTTTACCGCGTCGCCAACGCGGGGCACACCGAGGCCTGGAACGTAGACCCCGCGCTGTTCCAACACCGACTCACAGCTTTTCTGTCGCGAACCGCCGGTGCGCGCGAAACCGCGGCACCGAGCATGGGGCCATGCGGAGCCGCCGACGCACCCTGACCGGCCAGGTGACGAGACTCGCAAGCGTCCCCACCGACGAATAGCGGGCACTTCGAGTAGCGACTTGATGGCCGTCGCGAGCAGAAGACGCTGATCTGTATTCGGGTCTGAGCCGAAGTAAGGGGCTACCTCGCGGGCGAAGCTCGACTTCGTCCGCACACGCACCCAATGCAAGGAGAAGCATGACCATGTCTAACACCATCAATCTCCAGGAGATCGACGCCGACGGCGCCGTTGCCGAAGCGCACGCAGTGGCCGTCGAGCAGCTCGAGCAGAAGGCAGGCCCCGCTGGGGACACCCGCCTGGCATTTCTGCGCAAGACCGCCCTGGCGGGCGCGGGCGCGATGAGCGGGGGCGCGTTGCTGAGCGCACTCGCTCCCGCGGCGCTGGCATCGAGCGGCGGCGCGGGACGGCCACCCGCAAGCTTCGGCAAGGGCGACGTGGGGATCCTCAACTACGCGCTCACTCTGGAGTACCTGGAGGCCGCCTTCTACAACGGAGCGACCGCCGCCAACATGGCGCTCAATTCGCAGACGGCAGCATTCCTGAAGGTCGTAACCAGCGATGAGAACGCCCACGTCAAGTTCCTCAAGGAACACCTCGGATCGAAGGCGGCAAAGGAACCGAAGTTCGATTTCAAAGGCGCCAACACCAGCCCCACGACGTTCATGGCGACCTCGCAGGTGCTGGAGAACACGGGAGTGCACGCCTACTCCGGGCAGGCACTGAACATCAAGGAGGCAGCCTACGTGAAGGCCGCCCTGTCGATCCTCACCGTTGAGGCGCGTCACGCCAGCGTGATCGGGCTCCTCAACGAACCGGCCGGCAACCAAATCGCGCCGAACGGCCCGTTCGACACGCCGCTGACCGCCGCGAAGGTACTCGCGGCCGTGAAGGCGACCGGCTTCATCGTCTGAGCCGGCTTGTCCTCCGCCCATCCCGGACCCGCGCGAGAAGTCATCGCGCGGGCTCCCGGATAGGCTCAGACGAACGGGACTGGCTCACACTCGCACTGAGCCCGGATGGACGGGGTTGGCTCACACTCCTACCAACCCCGGATGGTCGGAGTCAGCTCACTCGGCAACCCCGGATGGTCGGAGTCAGCTCACTCGGGCGATGACCACAGGAGCGCTCGTCGGCACCCGGCTGCCACCAGCGGGCTCCTGGGTTACGAGCACCTCGCTAACACCGCTCAGCCCACCGGGTACGTAGACGGCGCCGGCACCGTCGGAGTTGGGAGCGAACAGGCCGGTCGTCGGCTGCGGCAGACTGTATCCGGGGCGCTTGACCCAAACCTCGTACACGTGCCCAGCTGAGGGCTCGGGCATCCCGGTGACCGTGAGCCATGCCTGACCGCCACTGCGATGAAGTGCCGCACTGGCGCCCCTGAGCGTTACCTCGGCACTCACCACGCGCGAAGTGCCACCCCCGAACGGTGCCGAAAGCGCAATCGCGAGCGCCGCTGCCAGCAGAGCCGCAAAGACAAGCGCGGGTGCGACTCGGCGTCGGGACAGCCGCTGCGACGGTCGCTCGGAGGCGACTGGGCGCACCCGCGAATGGGCCTCCTCGCGCACGACGCTCATCACACGCTGCTTGACGTGTTCTGGTGCCGCAACCAGTGGGACGGTGACGGGCAGGATGTCTACGGCCGGGCGCAGTGCGTCGATCTCATCCCGGCAAACCGCACAGGCGCTTGCGTGCGTCAGAAATGCCGCTGTTTGGCGCGTGTCGAGTAGGCCGAGGAGATAGAGGGCAGCCTCGCCGCAGTGCTCCTCGCCGCGGGAGGGCACTTCGTCACCGCCTTGCGGGATGTCGCGACCTGAACTCATCGCAGCAGACTCTCCTCACTGGGCATTGCCACACGCATCTTGGCGAGTCCGAGGCGCATGCGTCCCTTGATGGTGCCGATGGGCATTTCCAGCATCGTCGCAATTTCGGTGTGTGTGAAGCCGCCGAAATAGGCCAGCTCGATCACGCGACGCTGCTCTGAGGGAAGCTCCTTCAGCAGATCTTTGACCGCTCCCTCCTGCTCGAGCTGGAGCACGCGCTCCTCGGTGTGCTCCTCGGCGGGCAGCCGCTCGACGATGCCTTCATCGTCGAGATTGTGGCGGTCGCGCACCGAACCGCGGCGCAGCGCGTCGATCGCGCGGTTGCGCACGATGCGCAGAATCCAGTTGCGCACACTGCCGCGCTGGCGGTCATAGCGCGCGCCGCTGCGCCATGCGGCAAGGAAAGCCTCCTGCAACACGTCCTCGGCGCTGGCGCGGCGTCCGCAGATGCGGTAGGCCAGTGAGAACGCGACGTCGCAATGACGGTCGTACACAAGCTCGAACGCTTCGGCGTTGCCTCCCTGGACGAGATCCATCAGGTCCTCGTCGGCGAGCCGATGCAGCCCACCGGCGGGCGACGACGGCCCACCCGAGCCACGCCGGACAGTTCCGGAGAGGCCGCGACCAGGCCGTCTCACAGGGGTTTGGAGATTGAGCGCCTATTTACCAAAGCGCTGACTCTACGCGCGTGCGCCCGAGGCGGATCACTCGCATTTCGCGGACGGACAGCGGATGGCACACAATTCGACAGGCCGACGATCCGCTGGGCACATAACTCGGGCCGCCGACGATCCGCCGGGCACACGACTCGGCCCACCGATGATCCGCCGGGGGCCGCTGGGCGTATGGACTCGATACGCCCATCCTCCGGCTGGATGGGAAACCCCGACCCGGGAGCTGACTCATGGGTTTTGATAATCCGATTCATATTGCATTTCTGCTGATAATCCTCTTGCTTGTGTTCGGCGCCAAGCGCCTACCTGAGATTGGCCGCTCGCTCGGCGACGGTATGCGCGGCTTCAAGGAGTCGATCGGCGGCGAGCTGGCCCACAACCCCGTCAAGGTCGACACGGCGCCAGATCTCGTTGCAAACCCCGTCAAGGTCGATATAGCGCCGACGCCCGTCGAGGTCCACCACCACGAAGCGGCGTAGAGATGGCCGTCGCCGTTGGCAGGATCGGGCACGAAGATCGGCTGAGCTTTGTCGATCACCTGGAGGAGCTGCGCTCGCGCCTGATCGTGTGCCTGCTGGCGGTGGCGATTGCGTTTGGGTTCTGCTTCTGGCAAAACCACGCGCTGCTGCAAATAGTCAACGCGCCGCTGGCCCATCAAACACAGAAGCAGGTGCAGGCCGGCGAGGGGCCGCTGGGGGCCACGTATGCGGTGCAACAGAACACGCGCGCACTGGCGCTCGAGCTGCAGGCGGCCGTCAGTGCCCTCGCGCACCCTGGCAGCGGCGCCACGCCGGCGGCAAGAGCCACGCTGCGGAGCGTGGGGGCGCGGCTCGACGGAGATATTTCGCGCCTCTCGGCGCCGGCCCGGGGCAACAAGCCCGTGACGCTCGGCATCGGGGAGCCGTTCGCGACCACGATCGCCGTGTCGCTGATGTTCGCGATGATCCTGGCACTGCCGCTGCTGTTGTACGAGCTGTATGGGTTCTTGCTACCCGCATTCAGCCCATCGCAGCGACGCATCGCGACCCCACTTACGCTCGCGATCCCGGTCCTCTTCGCGGTGGGTGTGCTGTTCGGGTATTTCGTGGTGCTGCCCGCCGCTGTGCGTTTCCTTGAGAACTTCAACAGCGGCCAGTTCGACGTGCTCGTGCAGGCCAGTCAGTACTACCGCTTCGCCGCGACGATACTCGTAGCGATGGGGCTCGTGTTTCAGGTACCCGTGGGGATACTCGCCGCAACGCGAGCAGGCATCGTCACGCCACGCCAGCTACGACACAATCGCCGCTACGCGCTGCTCGCATGCGCCGCGGTCGCGGCGTTCCTGCCGGGCGACATCGTCACGCTCGCGCTGGAGACGGTGCCGCTGTACCTGCTGTTCGAGTTCGGCGTCCTGGTCGCAAGCGTGGCGGAGCGCCATGAGCGCCGCCGCGGGACTCTCACCGCCGACGGCCCCGGCGAATAGCGCAGGACGTTGATCGCCGGGTACCCGGTTTTGCTTTGCGACGGACGGGCATAGCATCTGCACAGATGCGTCTCGACCAACCGGTAGCGTCCTCCCGCATGAACGAATCCAGCGATGTGATCGTGCAGGCAAGAGAGCTGTGTCGTCGCTACGGCGAGGGCGAGGCGGCAGTGGATGCCTTGGCCGGGGTGAGCGTGGACTTTCCGACCGGGCGCTTCACGGCAATCATGGGGCCGTCGGGATCGGGCAAGTCGACGCTCATGCACCTGCTCGCGGGGCTCGATCGCCCAACTTCCGGGACCGTCAGCGTCGGTGGCGTGGAGCTGACCACGCTGGATGACCGTGCGCTGACTCAGCTGCGCCGCGAGCGCATCGGGTTCATCTTCCAGACGTTCAACCTGCTGCCCGTGCTGAGCGCCGAGGAGAACATTCTGCTGCCGCTGTCGATCGCGGGGCATGAGGCCGACCACGAGTGGTTTGAGCGCCTTGTGGACACAGTCGGCATCCGCGACCGGCTCAGTCACCGGCCCGCCGAGCTGTCCGGTGGTCAGCAGCAGCGCGTGGCGGTCGCCAGGGCGCTGATCTCGCGCCCCGCGGTGGTGTTTGCGGACGAGCCGTCCGGCAATCTCGACTCCAAGTCCTCCGGCGACGTGCTGGCGCTGCTGCGCCAAGCGGTCGACGACTTCTCCCAGACGGTTGTGATGGTCACCCACGATGCACACGCGGCCTCGTTTGCCGACCGGCTGCTCGTGCTGGCCGACGGCAGGATCGTGCACGACGGCGAGGCCGTGAGCACAGAGCAGGCGCTGGATTTGATGAAGGCCGTGGGCTGATGGGCGCCGGCATCCCTCTGCCGGCCAATGGCAACCGCAGCCCAGTGTCGCGAGGTCGCCTCTGATGTTCAAGCTGATGCTGCGCGGCTTCGTGCAGCGCAAGCTGCGGGTGTTGTTGACGGCGATCGCGATCGCGCTGGGCGTGGCGCTGATGGCGGGCACCTACATCCTCACCGACACGATCAACCATGCCTTCGGGGAAGTGTTTGGCAGCGCATACGCAAACAAGTCGGTGGTAGTGACCGAAAAGGAAACGCTCGGTGGCTCCCAGGCCTCTGCGCTAACCGAAGCCACGCTCGCTCGCGTGCGTGCTGTGCCGGGCGTGGCGGCGGCCTCGGGGAGCATCTCAACCAGCGCGGCGTTGCTCACCACGTCCGGCAAGCGGCTCACCAGTGGCGGCGCATTTGGGCTTGTCGATGCCTTGCAGCCGCCACGCTTCGAGGCATTCACCGCAACCGTGGGTCACTTGCCGAGCACCGCTGGCGAGGTCGCGATCGATCAGGCAAGTGCCAAGCGCAATCATCTGACGCTCGGTCAGCAGATCGTGATCGCGGGTAGATCCCCGGCGCGGCGCTACACGATTTCGGGCATCGCCAAGTTCGCGGGCAGCGAATCGTTCGGCGGCACAACCGTCGCGCTGCTGCAATCAAGCCAAGCCCAGTATGTGGCCGGTGAACCGGGCGCATACGACAGCCTCAACGTCGCTGCGAGCCCGAGCGTGGCGCCGCAGGAACTGGCCTCGCGCGTGCGTGCCGTCCTGCCGAGGACGCTGGTGGTGCGCACCGGTGCCCAGGAAGCCGCCAACCAGACCTCCGAACTGGAAGAAAAGCTGGGCTTCCTGCGCACTTTCCTTTTGATCTTCGCCTATGTCGCGCTCGTGGTGGGCGCGTTCATCATCTTCAACACCTTCTCGATCACCGTCGCCCAGCGCACGCGTGAGTTCGGCCTGCTGCGCACGCTCGGGGCCTCGCGCGCACAGATCATGCGCACGGTCATCCAGGAAGGCCTGCTGCTGGGCGTCGTGGGAGGGGTGATCGGCCTGCTGGGCGGGATCGCGCTCGCGCCAGCGCTCGACGGGCTGTTCAAGGCATTCGGGGCGGACCTGCCGGACAACGGCACCGTCTTGGAGGCTCGCACCGTGATCGTCTCGCTCGGCGTGGGCATCGTCGTGACGGTGCTCGCGGGACTCTTCCCGGCGATGCGCGCGACCCGCGTGCCGCCGATCGCGGCTATGCGCGAGGGGGTGCAGATCCCGCCGCGGCCGCTGCCCACGCGCCGAGCCTTGCAGATCCGCTTCGCGCTCTATCTCATGGTTGTAGTGGCACTGCGCATCGTCGTCGGCGGCGGCGCCGCCCTGGTCCTGCTGGTGGTGATCGTGCTACGTGGCCTGCGACTGAGAGCACGATTGAAGCGAGGCGGGGAGCGTCCGCCGCGTCACTACCGGGTGATCCCCGCGCTCGGCCATGCGATCGGCTCACTCGTAGCCTGGCGCGGCATCACTGGACACCTCGCGCGGGAGAACTCGGTGCGCCAGCCCGGGCGCACGCTCGTGACTGCGCTCGCTTTGACCGTCGGGCTTGGGCTCGTAGCGTTCATCTCGGTGCTCGCCGCGGGCACGAAGACAACGATCGACAATGCAGTCAATCGCTCCTTCGCCGGCAACCTGATCGTGCAGAACTCCCATAACGAAGGGGGCATCCCCGCAGCGGTCGCACCGGCGGTCAGACAGATCCACGGCGTGGGCGAGGTCACCGCGATCGCCTTTACAAAGGGCAGGGTGCGCAACGCCTCAGAGCCGGGCGCACCGGTGATCGACGAACAGAGCACCATGACCGCGATCGAACCCGAATCGTTTCCGAGGATGTACAAGATCGAATGGGAACACGGCTCGGACGCGACGCTCGCCACCCTCGGGCAGGGTGGCACGGTTATCACCAAGAAGTTCGCAGACGCCCACAAACTGCGCGTGGGAGAGCGCCTGTCGGTGGCAACGCCCTCCAGTCACGTGGTGAGCTTGGCGGTGCGGGGCATCGTCTCCGAAGAAGTACTCGGCCTGCTCTCCAACCTCACGATCTCGCGCTCGCTGGCGCGCACCGCGTTTGGGCAACGCGAAGACGCGATCAACTTCGTCGCCTACGCCCCCGGCGCGAGCGGCGCCGAAGTGCAACACGGGATCAACGCGCTCCTGCGCCACAGCTTCCCGCAGGCCCACTCACAGACCGCGGCGCAGTACACCCAGGAACAGAGCAACAAGGTCAACAAGTTCCTGCTGCTTGTCTACGTGCTGCTCGCGTTGTCGGTGATCGTGTCGCTGTTCGGAATCGTCAACACGCTCGTGCTCTCGATCTACGAGCGCACGCATGAGCTGGGGATGATGCGCGCGATCGGCACATCCCGCCGCCAGATCCGCCAGATGATCCGCTATGAGTCGCTGATCACCTCTCTGATCGGGGGTGTGCTCGGGCTGATAATCGGCGTGGTCGGAGCGATTCTCGTAACAGTCTTCGCCCTGTCGGGCTCGGGCTACGTGCTCTCAATCCCGGTGGGCACGCTCATCGCGCTACTGGTAATCGCGGCGCTTGCCGGCGTGCTCGCGGCGCAGATCCCGGCGCGACGCGCGGCACGCATCGACATCCTGGCGGCACTGGCGAGCGAGTAGCTACTCCTCGACCAAACGCCGATGCACAGCCCAGCGGGTCAGCTCGTGGCGGCTTGAGAGCTGAAGCTTGCGCAGCACGGCGGAGACGTGCGCCTCGACGGTCTTTGCCGAGATGCCGAGCTGAGCGGCGATCTCCTTGTACATGTAACCGCGCGCGATGTGCTGGAGCACCTCACGCTCGCGCGGCGTGAGCAGGTCGAGTTCCGGGTCAACCTGCGCGGCGGGTATCTCACCGGCGAATGTGTCGAGCACGAAGCCGGCCAGGCGAGGAGAGAAAACAGCGTCACCCTCGTGCACTCGGCAAACCGCGTCGGCCAGCTCGGGCCCCGAGATCGTCTTTGTCACATACCCGCGCGCGCCCGCGCGGATCAGCGCGATCACATCTTCGGCAGCATCGCTGACCGAGAGCGCGAGAAAGCGAACGTCGGGGCAGGTGTCGGCCACGCGACGAATCACCTCGGCCCCGCCGCCGCCCGGCATGTGAACGTCGAGCAACACAACGTTTGGGTGAAGCTCCTCGATCGCGCGCACCGCACCCTCGACGCTGCCGCTGTCGGCCACCACCTCGACGCGCGCGCCGAGGCTCGCGCGCACGCCGGCGCGGAACAGGTCGTGGTCGTCGACGATCGCGACGCGGGGCGGCGGTGCGGTGCTCACGGTCGGCGCTCGCCCTCAATCGCAATCTCGACCTCGGTGCCCCCGCCCGGCAGCGAGCGCACGGTGGCGCTACCGCCGGCGCGACGCATCCGTCCGAGGATCGACTCGCGCACCCCGCGCCTCTCCGGCGGCACTGCGGCGGGATCGAAGCCTGCTCCGCGATCGCGCACGAACACCTGCACACGCTCACCGGAGAGTTCGGCATACACACTGACCGGTGCTTCGCCGGCGAACTTGGCAGCGTTGAGCATCGCCTCGCGTGCAGCCGCAAGGACAGCGAGGGTGTGCTCTTGCAATGGACAGTCGCCGACGACCACGACCTCGATCGAGCCACCCACAGCCGCCTCCACCTCGGCGCCAGCCGCGTCCAGGGCGCCGGCGAGCGCGTCACCTACCTCGCGCGAGTCACTGCCAGCCAGCCAGCCACGCAACTCGCGCTCCTGGCGACGGGCGAGCGCCGCCACCTGCCGGGGGTCCTGCGCGCTCTGCTGGATCAGCGCGAGCGTTTGCAGCACCGAGTCGTGCAGGTGCGCGCCCACGTCGGCACGCTCCTGCGAGCGAATGCGCTCGGTGCGCTCAGCCGCGAGACTGCGCGCCAAGCGCCGCCAAGAGGGAGCGAAAATCAGGGCGACCGCGATCAACACGGCGAGCGCCGCTAGCAGCGCCTCGCCCGCGGGCCGCAGCGCGCCGTTGGCCCACAGGAAGGCAAACCCGCCAGCAAGCACCAGCGCCACACCGAGCCCACCGCGGCTCACCTCGGGCCGGCCGAACGTGCGCACGCGCGCTGTCAGTTCCCGCGTGGGCTCCTGCGACTCACGCACCCGCCCTCGCGACTCGCGCCGCTGCGATTGCTCGGGCGTGCGATGGGCAGCCCAACCGTGCCTGCGCGCGGGCACGACGGCCGGCGCACGCCAGATCAACAACGCCCCCAGCACAGCCACAGCGAGCGGCCATACGACAGCGTCCCCAGGCCAGGGTCCCGCCGCGCGCACGAACAGCAGGCCACTGAGTACCAGCAAGGCCGTGCCGATCGCGATCCTACGACCGCCGCGCAGCGAGTTCGCGGAGTGGGACATATACGTTCATGTTCTCACCCGCGACCGCGGCGGCGACTGGAAAGGCCACTCGCGAGCAGCACCGCTCCGAAAGCACCGACGAGCACGGGAGCGGTGTAGGCAAAGCGCAGGTCGATCGTGCCATTGGCGTCGAGCACAAGCAGCACGCCCAGCAAGAGCACCGCGATGCCCGTGAACAGCACTGTGACACTCGGCGGGCGCCTCATCGGCTTACTCCGGTTGCTGGCAGGCAGGCTTCGTTTGTGCCAAGCGCCATGCGGTGAGAGTGGCTGGCAAACCAGCCGCCTTCACCCCATCCGCCCCATCCTCTCCAGTCGTGTTCGACAGGATGGTCGGCCACCAGCAGCGCGCCGAGTCCGACGCTCCCATCCACCAACAGCCGCGGCGTGCCCAGCGGCGGGACCGGACGTTCCGACCAGTTGATGTCGAGTCCGCCGCTGCGGTTTTCAAGCGCTCCGACATAGCCGCCGCCGATGCTCGCGCTGGTCGCAACACACACGTTCTTGGGCACCAGCACGACCGCCTCGCCCACACCCAGGCGCAAGTGCAACCTGGTTGTGCCCGCCGGAAAAGCAACGTTTCGCAGGTCGATTTCAAGCCGCCCGGCGCCCAGCTCGTAGCCGCCGCGCACTTCGCCAAACGCGTGCGGACGATACGTGCGTTCGCCCGTGCCGCCGTGCAGGTCGACGTGGGCGGCCGCGATCGTGGCCACCGCCAGGGCAAAGGCGACACCCGGCAGCACCAGCCAGCGGGCCCAGCCCGCGTATGCGCCAAGCACCAGCAGCACGCCGAGCACGACAACCGCCCAGGCGGCAAGCTGCAGGTCGATACCCGCAAGCCACGCACCCGCCGCCGCGAGCAGGGCCATCCAGGCGAGCACCGCCGTCACGAACGCCGCGCAACGCAACAGTCGTCGATCGGCACTCGCGCGTCCGTCTGTCCCGGTGACAGCGGACGTTCGCAACCACTGCCAAAGGAGTGCGGCAAGCACACCCACAAGCGCAAGCGAACCGAGCCCCACGCCGAATCCCCATGCACCGCGGTGCGCCCCATGGCCGATCGCGCTGAGCACGATACCCGCCGCCACGACAATCGCGAGCGCGCCGAGCACAGACCGCCATGACGAGCGGCTCAGGTAGATCGGCGCGTGCGCCGCCCCCTCCTCCGCCACCAACAGCAGCAGCGCCAGGTACAGCGCGATGCCGATCCCCGAGAAGATCGCAAGCCCAACGAAGGCGATACGAAACAGGATCGGGTCGACGCCGAAGTGAGCGCCCAAGCCGCTGCACACGCCGCCGATCAAACGACCGCGTCGCGTGCGCACCAGGCGCTGGCGCCGGTTGGGATCGGGCTCAGGGGTAGACATGTTCGCGCTCGCCTCCGCTCAGGTGGTCGGTTGTGGTTTTGAGCATGCAGGCAGTGTGAGCCCGCGCGGGCGATCACACAATTGGGAATGACCCTAGGTGGCGTCAGGACACGGTGATCGCGGCAAGGCGAGCTGCTCGGCCGCTAACGCGATTAGTCAGCGTGCTCTGTGAGCGCCGTGCTCTCCGCGACAAGCGCCTCGAGAAGCACACCCATCCGCTGGAGGATCTCCTCGCGATCGGCCACCGCATAGCCATCGGCGAGCCCCACGGGTGCGCGATAGCCGACCTTCGTCTGGCCGTCCGCGTCCCAAACGAGCACCCGCAGAGGCAACTCGTAGCCGATCTCCGGATCGTCCTGCATGAGCAGCGTGCCGACTCGCGCGTCGCCGAAAATGAGCACTTCCTCCTCGGCCAGCGACAGCCCGGCGCCGCGTGCCCCAGCACCGTGGTCGACCCGTGCGAAAACCGCGATCCCGCGGCGCTCCAGCGCGGCGACCAAGCGGTCCATCGTGCGGGCTACGGTGTGGTGGCTATTCGCGGCGATCAGGGACATGGCAATAACCTACCCCGAACGCCGCCGGCGCCTACCTCGCGATCAAGGGCCTCGTCGAGGTGGTTAGCTGAGCTAAGCGGGACGTTGAGCGCGCACCATCCACAACTGCTGCTCGAGGGCACGGAGGACTTCGACGAGAACGTCTTCGGAGGCGGCGTCCAGCTCGCTGAGCCTCTCCATCCGCGCACGGATGCGCTCGGCGGCCTGAGCGAGCAGGCGGGTGAGGGTTGCAACGACAACATGGTCCTCGATGCGATCACGCTCAACTCCTTGCAGCTCGGAGTCCGTTGCGACCGTTCGAGCCTGGGCGTCCGGCACAAAGCCGATAGCGACGGCACGCTCGGCGACCGTGTCGGATAGCTCGCGCCAGGAGTCGATCAGCTCGTCTAGGTGCAAGTGCAGCGGGCGAAACAACGGACCCACGACGTTCCAGTGAAGCTGCTTTCCCAGCAGGGAAAGATCAACCAGTTCGACAAGCGTGTCCTGCAACTGCTGTCCGGTTTCCTTGCGCTCGTGGACTCCAAGCGGCGGAAGGTCCGAAAGTGTGCGCCCCTCAATGGTCCCAGGATGGCTGGAAGCGCTCATGCGATGCTCCTCTCGTTGTCGGCTGGCTCATCGCCTGTCGACGATGGCCTGTCAAGAGATGTTTGCACCAGCGGGCATCTACCGCAATGCCCCCTAGACTCGCAGTGATGTCGTTGCACCTCTTCGCGGGTCTGCGCGTGCGGGACCTCCAGGCGGTCCGACCGTGGTACGAACGGTTGCTGGGCGAGCCGACGTTCTTCCCCCACGCCACTGAGGCGGTGTGGACGCTTGCAGAGGACCGGTCGGTGTACGTCGTGGAGCACGCCGATGGCGCGGGCAGCTCTGTGGTGACAATCTTTCTTGACAATCTCGATACCCGGGTAGCCGCGATCGCTGCCCGCGGCATCGAGCCCGACGAGCACGAGACATACCCGGGCGGCGTGCGCAAGGTGATCTACCGCGACCCCGACGGCAACGAGCTGGGATTCGGCGGCGCGCCGCTCGACAGCTGAGGGTTAGTAGGGTCTTGGGTGCGTGGCCAATATACCCAGACCCATTACAGGCCGCTGCCTGTGCGGTGGCGTGACCTATAGCGTCGACGCTGCACCAGTGTGGCAAGGCGTTTGCTACTGCTCGAACTGTCAGCGCCAAACCGCCACGGCGTTCTCAACCATCGTGGGCGTACCAAGCAAGGCACTCACGGTCGAAGGCGACACACTCGCCTCGTTCAAGACCGCCAGCGAGGACTACCAGAGCACAACAGAGCGGCGGTTCTGCTCGACCTGCGGGTCGCCGATATTCAGCACGATCGAGTCGATGCCGGAAGTTGCCTTCCTGAAGGCCGGGACGATCGACGATACGTCTTGGTTCGAGCCGACAGCCGAGATCTGGACACGCTCGGCGCAACCGTGGGCGCCACACTTCGAGGGCACCACGCGGTACGAGCGCACGCCGAACTAGCTGCGTAGCGTCTCGGGCTTACTGGGGTAGGTGGAATGGGACCGTGGTGATGACGATGCCCTCGTAGGCGGTGAGTGAAGCGCGTAGGCGTGCGGCGGTGCGGTTGTGGAGGATCCGCTGCCAGCGCTTGGCGACGACTATCTCGGGCACGACGAGCGTGAGGGTCACATCGGGGCGTTGACGATGGAGCGCGGCGATGTAGTTCGCCAACGGTGCGACGGTGGAGCGATACGGGGACACGACGACCTCGAGTGGCAAATGGTCGCCCCACGCGTGCCACGCGCGGTGGAAGCGCTTGGCCTCCTCCTCGGTGGGGCTGAGGTGCAGCGCGAGCACCGGCTGGGCGAGCGAGACGGCGTAGGCGAGGGCGTGCAGCGCCGCAAGGTCGAGCACCGCGACGGGGACGACGGCGAAGCTGTGCACCTCGGACGGGTCATCCTGCGTCTCGGCCAGGTGCTCGGACACCTCTGGCCGCAGCCGGGGCGGCGTCACGCGTGTCGTCCGCCCGTGCCCGCCCGTCTCGGGTCGCAGCGTGTTGGGTCGTGGCGTGAGCGCCTCGCGCGCGCTCACGTAGTGCGCGTGGATGCGCCCGCATGCGAACACGATCAGCGGCACCAGCACCACCACGACCCAGGCGCCCTCGGTTAGCTTGGTGACCGTGGCGATCAGCACGACCAACGCGGAGAGCACCGCGCCAAGCAGGTTGGTAGCCAGTGCCGAGCGCCACTTCGACTCGCGGTGGCGCAACCAGTACGCGACCATCCCGCTCTGGGCGAGCGAGACGGCGTAG
>DATNKN010000349.1:0-3427 GCA_035603375.1 Solirubrobacteraceae bacterium | reverse complement strand
AGCGAGGCGACGTACGCGGCCACCTGCCTGACCCACGGCAGCGGCGCGATCGGCCCGGGCGCAGAGCGGGCCCAGTGCACGCCCCAGGCGAGCACGAACACTTCGTCGGCCAGCGCGCCGAGCCGGGCGTCGTCGTAGAAGCCGGTCGAAGCGCGCGCGTCTTCGTGCGTGACACCAACCACGACCACGCACAGCCGCTTGCCGAGCGCGTGCAGGCGACGGGCAAGCTCGCCCACGAACGAGCTGAATGCCGCGCGATCGGAGGCACCGTCGTTCTCGAAGTCCAGGCACAGGCCCGCATACGCCGGGCCGGCCGCGAGCGACACCAGTTCGGCGAGCGCGCGGCGGCGCACAGCGCGATCGGTGAGCATCCGGTGCACGGCACCACCGTCCTGACAACTGAAGCGCGGCATCGAAGCGATGTCCTGTGCGGCGGCAAACTCGTTGATCGAGGCCGCTTCGCCACCGGAGACAGGGGTGCCGCCACCGGTGACTGGACCTGCCCCGGTCAGCTCGCCGGCGACAGCCGCTTCCCCGCCGACGACGCGCGTGCCGTCGGCGGCGCAATAGAAGTAGGTCGGGTAGATGACGCCGACTGCGCCCGCGTGGGCCTCCAGGTCGGTGAGCGAATCGGGCGAGCCGGCCAAGACGAAGGCCCGCAGGGTTCTCCCGCTCGCCGTCGCGACACCACACGACAGGGCGAGCGCGAGCACGGCAGCGACCATCGCCACGCCAGCTTCGCGCCACACACTGACCCTCACGCCGGCAACGATAGGAGCCTCAACCACCGAGGCCGGGCAGTTCCCAGATGCTCTGGTCCTCGCTGCCCAGGTGCCACAGGCCAACGCCCAAGCCGAGCGATTCGGCGAGTGCGACTCGTACCCCGATCGACTGCGCGTCGGTGTACCACACGGAGTGCTGCACGCCGCTCGCGTCCACATAGGAGAAGTGCGGGTCGGCCGCCGTAGGTTCCCATTCGGGCGTGACGCCGTACTCGCCCGCGAGCGCCATCACATTGTCGTACTCCAGCGGCGTGCCCGGGTTGGAGGACCCGCCGCCGTTGGGCCAGTCGATCCCATACATCGGCATCCCGAGCACGAATTTGCTTTTGTTGGGCATCGTCGCGGTGTAGTCGGCCACGCGCGTGAACCAGCCCAGTTCGTCCAGCGCGCCCGGAGTCGATGTCGTCCAGTGCAGCCCCCAGTCGAGCACGAAAACGTAGTCCGAGACAGCCGACAGCGCCGCGTCGTCGTACATCGCCGCGCGCCCGGAGGTGATGTTGTAGTACTTGGCCGTCACCACCGTTGAGAGCTTCTCTCCCTGAGCATGCAACCGTTCGGCGAGCGCCGTGATGAACGCCGTGAACGGCGCGCGCTCGCTCGGTTCGGCTCCCTCGAAGTCGATCTGAAAACCCGCGTAGCCATTTTCCTGGCCGAGCGCGGCCAGTCGGTTGATCATCGCTTCGCGCTTATTCGGTTCATTTAGGATTTCGTTCTCATCGGCGGGGTTCTGGCAGTTCAGGCGCGGCATCACAGCAACCTGGCGGGCTTGCGCCCAACCGGTGACCAGCGGGTCGTTGCTGCCGGTGACCAGACCCGCTCTGCCGCAATTGAAGTCGGTGGGATAGACGACTCCGATCTGCTCGTAGTGGGCCTGCAGGTCGTCAAAGCTCTGGTCGGTCGACGCCAGCAGGAACGCCTGCACGTTGCCGTGCGTGGGCGTCGGATCTGAGGTTTGAATCGACAGCGGCGGGGTCAGCGAGCTGATCGCGCCGAGCGAGTCCACGGCCTCGACGGTTATCTGGTAGCCGGTCGAGGGCGCGAGGCTTGAGAGCACCATTTCGTCGGTGTCCGACTGGCCCACCGGAGTGTCGTTGCGGAACACGCGATAGCCAACGATCGTGCCGCTCACGGCGGTGCTCGGCGACCACTTGACGGTCGCCGAGGAGGCTGTGACTTCGGCGGCCGTCAGGCCGGTTGGCGCGGGCGGCGGCGTGTGAGTGGTGAATACGTCCAGGTTGGGCGCGGGAGCGCTCAAATAGCCGGCGGAGTCCAGCGCGCGAACGGTGAAGGTGTAGTGGCGCTCGGAGGCGAGCGTGACCGTCGTTGTCAGCCCCGACACGACTCGCTCGGCCTGACCGTTCTCGAAGATCTCATACCCCACGAGTTTGCCGTCGGTGGCGCTGCCTTCCGTCCACGCAAGTGTGGCGGATGTGTCGGTGACCTTCAGGGCCGCAAGCTGCGTGGGCCCGTCCGGGGGCGTGTGGGTGGTGCTCAGACGAAGCGACGCACTGCGCGGACTCTCGCGCTTGGCGTCGTCGACAGCGCTGACGGCAACCAGATAGGTGTGTAGCGAAGACAGGCGCCCGAGTCGCATCGTGGTGCTCGGGGTCTGTCCGACCAGGCCATCGTCGCGGTACACGCGATAGCCAAGGATCCGCGCGCCGCCGGGAATGCTGGGCAGCCACGACAGGGTCGCGCCGGCGTCGCTGACTTCAGAGACGCCGAGCCCCACGGGCGTGCTCGGGCCGGCATGGTTGAGCACGCGCACGACGTATATCGGCGTCTTTGCGATCAGCCGGCTGAGGCTTGCGGGGCACGACAACGGAGCGCGCTTGTAGCGAGCCTCGACCGTGAACGTAGCGCGCTTGCCCTCCCACACGTTGACGACCATCGTGCGGCGACGGGTCTCTGAGATGGTGCTACCGGAGCGCAACACTCGATAGGCGGCCGGCCGCGCGTGCGCGGGCACCCGCCAGCTGAGCTGCACACGCGTCGCGCCGATCCGAGCCACGCGCAGCTTGCGTGGAGCGCGGCCGGCACAGGAGAGCGCCCGCCGCCCAGACGCCTGCTTGTGCTTGGTGGACGTGGGCATCGCCCCAACAGAGCCCGCGCCGCCGCCGGGCGTGTGCGTGGCGGAAACCGACAGCGCGTCGCTCTCCAGCGGCCCGCCCAGGCGCACCCCGTCCGCGAACGCGGCCTGCACCGCGAACGGGTTGAAGTGGCGCAGGTCGCCCTCGATCTCGCGCGCGAGCGTCAGTGGCGCGCGCAACAGCGATGGTCCGAGCAGCATGACGGGCGCGACCGACAGCGGCAGCAGCAGCATTGCAACGACGCGCTTGAGAGCGGGCACGTCTATCTCCACACCGAACACCCCCCTCGCAGCGCTCGGCGAGTCCAGCCGTCGCGGACAACAACGCGCCTGGCCACGCTACACACCACCCTCGCCGCCGCCGGCGAGCCCCGCCGTTGCCGGTCGCGTGCCCCAGGCTGCTGTGCGGCAGGTGGCGATCGCGTAATAGGTCTGCCACAGCATGATCGCCAGGTAGAAGAACACGAACAGAATGCCGTACATCCAGATCACGCTGTAGTTCTCCTGGAAGAGCACGAAGTACAGCGAGCAGACGACCGCCAACGAGTAGATGCCG
>DATNKN010000342.1:0-2702 GCA_035603375.1 Solirubrobacteraceae bacterium | reverse complement strand
TGCCGACGCTGGGCCAGTCCGCAACGTGATGGCCGCCAGGGTTACCGGTGTCGATGTACAACGACAGGCGTGGCTGCTTCGGCCGCTTCTGCCCCGGCGCATCGCGGGCCCAGTGCAGCTCACCGCTGATACACCGGTTTGCTTTGTTCGCCAGCCCGCCATTGACACCGACGATCCCAAACAGCGGATTCGACGGGTAGGAACCCGAGCACTGCGGATAGGAGACGTCGTGGCCGGTGGTCGGCGACGAGCTGCCGCTCACCGCGATGACCAGCACCACGATGACGATGAAGGCGAACGCCACCACCGGCACCCATCGCGCTCGGTACCGGGAACGGCTGGCACGCGGCACGGCTGTCAAGCTACCACGAGGCTGGGCACGCGCAGGGGCCGTCGGGGGCAGTTGCCGCGAGCGCCACGGCCCGTTGCCTTGGCGCCAAAGTGTCGCTTTCGTGGTGGCTGTCGCGTAAAGGCGGCAGCCACCTGCTCCCACAAAATGCGATCACGTTCGACGCCCCGGCTTACGTGACCGGATTGCGCGAAACGCGATCACGTTGGACCGCGGCATGGCGAAGCGAACCGAGCGTCCGCTGTCAGGACGCGACTGTATCTTGGTCGTGGGGACGTGACGCGCACCAGGCGGCTAGGCCTACCGCCGGCCACGCGACGCACCTCAAGGCGTCCCCGCGGTGGGATGGCCGAGCTACTGCTCCTCGGCGTCTGAGCGCTTGAACCGCAGATTCAGGCGGTCGGCCGGGTCTTCGTCCGCCCAGGGCGGGTCGAACCGGCCTCGGGTCAGAGCGCGGATCGTGCCATCCTCGGGATACTCCACCAGCTCGGGCATCACCTTGTTGGACACCATCAGGTACCGCACCGGCTCGTCGGTTCGATTAGCCAGCGTGTGGCCGCCCCGGCGGCCCCGGGGGAAGGCGACGATGTCCCCGGGCGCGAGCTCGGACTCGCCCTCAAGCGTCCGTAGCGTCGGCCGGCCGGCGATCACGATGGCCAGCTCTTCCATTCCGTGGTGGATGTGCAGCGGGACGCCCTCGCAGCGCGGAGCCAGCTCGTACAGCGTCCCGCCGAGCAGCTCGCCCCCCGCGGCCTTCACGACCGGCTCGGCCCGCAGGCCGGAGCGCTCCCTGCTGAACCTCTCAGCGAAGACATTCGGCCGCGTGCCGCTCACGACAGCGATCATAAGGCGCTGTGACGCGAGGTTCGAGCACTGGCGCGCGGTTGCTCCCGTAGGCGAAGCGAGCGTCTCGATCGCCGCGGCTCGGAGTGCTGCCGACCCAGAGAGGACGCTGGGTCGGCTAGGCCGGGAACGGCTCGGGCTGACGTGTGCCGGGGATATAGCCGTCGGCGGATTCGAGCATCCCGCGCAGCTGCTCGCGCAACTCGGGGGTGTCCTCGTGACCGTGGGCCGCGATGGCATGCTGGGCTGCGGCGACCATAACCTCGTCCTCTTCGCCGATGATCGTCAGCGAGCAGTTGTTCTCACTCTCGAAACGACGGCAATCGGCCATCTTGCGTGCCATGTGGCTCACTCCTCTGATTGGACCTGCGTGAAGGCTTTTCGCTGAGGCAACGCTAGCCGAGGAAATATGCGCGCGCAACTCGACGGTGCGATCGCCCCTCCCGGCGATCGCGCCCGCTGCTGCTTCTTGAAGGGCAAGGCGGCCGCCCGCCCCGGCAGTCCTCACGCGCCCCCTCCGCGCGAAAAGGCAGCACCGCGCGCGGAGGACTAGATCTTTAGACGCGTTGCGTCCTAGAGCGTCGCCAGCGCGTGTCCGGCGCAGGTCGGCTCACTTCTGAAGTTCTGCGGCTTGTAGCCGCCGGCGTCGGAATGGACCATGACCGATCCGGCGGCCTTTAGCACCAGCAGGCGCACCGCCTCCGGCAGCACCGTCGAGAGGCGACCGCCGTAGAGGATCTCGGAGCGGGCAACGATCAAGCGCATCTGCCAAAGCTATCGGCGTCGGTTGACGGCTGCGCGAACGGCTAGGCGGCGGGGAGCTCGCGCCGCTGATGGCGCAGGACTTGTTCGCGAAGGTCCATCAGCTCCGCACCGGCGCCGAGCTTGAGCGCCGTCTCGCAGGCAGCAAGACAGTCGCCAACGCGGTCCGTGCGTGCCAGCGCGTGTGCCAGGCGCACCCAGGCATCGGTTGACTTCGGGTCGAGCCGGGTTGCAGCCTCACAGGCCGAAACCTCGCCGCCGAGATCGCCCGAAAGCGAATATGCGAGGGCCAGATCCAGCAGCCCCTCGACGCTTGGTCGCAGCGATTGAGCACGGCGCAACGCTTCGACAGCAGCCCCACGCTCGTGGAGGCGCAGGCGCAGGCGGCCGAGCCGCTCCCACTCGCCGGCGTCGCCGGGGGCGCGCTCGGCAGCGCGCTCGGCAGCCTCGGCGGCGAGGTCGATCGCCCCCATGTCCTCATAGATGCGTGCGGCAAATCGGTGCGCCGCGGGCCTGTCGCCGTCGACACGGGCCCAATCGCGCACAGCTCGCCCGGCCGCTTCGAGGTTGCCGGCCTGCCAGAACGCGAGCGTCATCAGCCGCAGTACACCGACGTTCGTCGGGTCGGCGTCGCGCGCATAGATCAGCCTCTTTGCCGCGAGCGCGTACTCGCCCTCGGCGAGCGCGTGGGTGGCGGCGGTCATGAAGCGCTCGAGGCGGTCGCTGCCCTCGTCGGGCTTGGAGAAGT
>DATNKN010000332.1:0-6105 GCA_035603375.1 Solirubrobacteraceae bacterium | reverse complement strand
TACGGGTAGAAGCGCGGCGCCTCCACGAACCCCGCCACGCCCGCGAGTGCGCGCGCGCCCTCGTGTAGCGGGTCGCGCCCAAACAGCTCGACCGACCCTGCGCTGGGCGTGATCAGGCCGAGCGCCATGCGCAGGGTGGTCGTCTTGCCCGCACCGTTGGGGCCGAGAAAGCCGTACACGTCGCCGGCTCGCACGTTCAGGTCGATGCGATCGACCGCCAGAACGTCGTCGTAGCGCTTCACAAGGCCGCGAGCCTTCACCGGCTGGGCCTCGGGGTCGGTCACCCTAGAGTCCTCTTGCGAACGCCTCTATCGATGCCGGCGTGACCGAGCCCGCGAGCAGGTAACGCACACCCGCGCGCTCGAACGTGAGCAGCGTGCCGAGCGGGGTTGGCAGCTCCGAGGCGCTTGTGCCGTTGATGTTGACCTTCGGCAGGCTTTCGAGCTGGGAGGATGTCGTTTCCTTGGCGCCGGGCTTGACCGGGCTTTCCAACAGCGCGATCGCGCCGAGGCCCTTGCCGTGGGTGCTCAGCTTCGGCTTTTCGCCTCCGCCTGCGGGGGCGGAGCTACCCGAGCCGTGCCTGGTGGGGAGCGTCACTTCCTCGACCTTCGCGTTGGCCGGCGGCGTGAAGTCGAGCGTCGAGCTTTCGACCGGCCCGTAGGAGATTTCGGTGGCCGCCAGTTCGACCACGGGCGCGCTGCTCGTCGTGGAGTAGATCGCGGCGCGCAGCGGCACGCCGGTGGTGGCGTCCCACGACAGCTCGGCGCCGCCGATCAGCCCGCCGTTTTCGCGTGGCGACACGCGCACCGTGTAGGCGGCCTGCCCCGCCACGTCGGTCGGGGTGGCGCCGGAGATGTCGGCGTGCGTGCTCGCCTTGGCGAGCGCTTCTTCGATTTTAGCGACCGTGGGGGCTTCGTGACTGGGGCTGCTGGAGCACGTCGGCGGGCACTCCGAGGCGGGCGGTGGATGGATCGTCGTGTCGGATCCGGCCGGTGGCACGTAGCGGTAGAGCGTGTTCGTCGACGCGTCGTACATCGACACGTTCTGACCGTCATAGAGGATCTGCGTGTCGCCCTTTTCAGATTGCAGTTCCAGGCGCGCGTGTCCGTTCGCGCCGATCCACAGGCGGCCCGAGGCGCCGGATACGAGCGGGCTGGAGCTGAGCTGGCTCGCTTCGCCACCGTCGCTCGCGAGGTTGGCGCCTTCGAGCAGGTGGTTGGTGAACTCGATGCGCGCGCTGACGCCGCCGATCTTCGGCGCCGACAGCGCGTCGTGCACCGCCTCGGCCAGCGGCTTGGCGGGCGGGGTCGGACCGGCGCCGAGCGCCACCGCTAGCGCGGTCGCGCCGATACCCACAGCCAAGATCGTGCCGCACAGCAGCAGCAGGCGGGAGAGGGGCAGACGACGCAGGATGTTCACGTGCTCACGTCCAAAGTCCTTCGACGGCGCGGTCGGTGGGCGATACCCACTCAGACCAGCGTAGCGCTCAAGCTAGGCACTGCCTAAAGGTTGCCGAAGAGAGCTCTCATCCCCAAGCGCGGCGCAAACGCTCCCGGAGCTTATTCCGGGCGCAAACGCGATCGGCGGACACTCAGGCGCAAACGCCCGCGGCGGGTCCTTTGGGCCGGTTGCTCATGTATCGTGCCGACCGATGCAAAACACCGAGTCAAAGTCTCGCCTGCGGGTCGTCTATCTAGCGGTGGTGCTCGCGTTCGCGTTCGGCATGGTCGTGCCGGTGCTGGTGCTCACCGCCAACGCCAAAAACAAGGCTGCCGAAGCGCCCGGCGGAGTTCGCCTGACAGCCGAGGAGCAGCATGGTCGCGTGCTGTTCTCCGACTCCTGCGCGTTCTGCCACACGCTCTCCGCGACCAATTCCGTCGGACGCATCGGCCCTAACCTGGACATCAGGGTTGGGCGGGACCTCACCACAGAAGCCGCCCGCCGGGTGCTCGTGCTCAGCGCGATCACCGAAGGTCGCGCGCTTGGCCTCGGCAACATGCCGGCGGGGCTGTATCAGGGCAAGGAAGCCGAATCGGTGGCCGACTTCGTTGCCGCCGTAGCCGGGCGCTGACCGCGCTCGCACAGGGTTAGAAGGACCGCGGGCCAAGCTCGCGGTTCGCCGCGCTGGTTCCGCCGCCGGCGCCTTTAGCATCGTGGCCGATGCCACAAGCTACTGGTAGGCGACGGCGTCCAAAGCCGACCATCGCCGAGCGAGTGGGTCCACGCCCCGACATGATCGCCGCGTGGGCAGCCATCCTCGGCTTTGTACTGGTCATCGTGGCCATACTGAGTGCTCACGGCTGAACCTGACTTTTTGGCCAACCGTCGATAGCGGGCGGCCGGGTCATCGACTACGCTGCGCCGAGCATGGCCAGTCTGTCCCACACCGCCGCCGACGTGAAGGCGATTGTCGAGGAGCGCGATATCCGCTTCATCCGCTTCTGGTTCACCGACATCCTCGGTCAGCTCAAGTCGTTCTCGATCAACTCGCAAGAACTCGAGGATGCGTTCGAGGCGGGCATGGGCTTCGACGGCTCCTCGATCACCGGCTTCAACGCGATCGAGGAGTCCGACATGATCGCGATGCCCGACCCGAGCACCTTCGCCGTGCTGCCCTGGCGCCCGGAGGAGCAGGGCGTGGGGAGGATGTTCTGCGACATCATCACCCCCGAGCGCACCCCATATGAGGGCGATCCCCGGCACGTGCTGCGCCGAGCCCTGGAGCGCGCGCGGGGGATGGGCTTCGACACCTTCAACGTCGGCCCCGAGCTTGAGTACTTCCTGTTCAAAGACAGTAAGTCCACCGAGGTGCTGGACGAAGGTGGCTACTTCGACCTGACCACGCTAGACGCCGGCACCGACGTGCGTCGAGAGACGGTGCTCGCGCTCGAACAGCTCGGCATTCACGTCGAGTACACCCATCACGAGGTCGGCCCCTCCCAGCACGAGATCGACATGCGCTACGCGCCCGCGCTGAAGATGGCCGATGACTGCATGACCTATCGCATCACCGTCAAGGAGTACGCCGTCAAGTATGGCTGGCACGCCACGTTCATGCCCAAGCCGCTGTTCGGCGAGAACGGCTCGGGGATGCACACCCACCAATCGTTGTTTCGCGAGGGCAAGAACGCCTTTTACGACCCGAACGACCAATACTTCCTCTCCGATGTCGGCAAGGCGTTCATCGCCGGCCAGCTCAAGCACGCGCGCGAGATCTGCTCGATCTTTGCGCAGTGGGTTAACTCCTACAAGCGACTCGTGCCCGGCTACGAGGCGCCCGTGTACGCCGCCTGGTCGCGGCGCAACCGCTCGGCGCTCGTGCGCGTGCCGCTGTACCACCCGGGCAAGGAGCAGGCCACGCGCATGGAGTTGCGCTGCCCCGATCCGGCCTGCAACCCCTACCTCACCTTCGCCGTGCTACTGCAAGCGGGTCTTGAGGGAATCGAGAAGGGCTATGAGCTGCCCGACCCGATGGAGAAGAACCTCTACCACCTGACGGCCGAGGAGCGCCGGCGCCTGGGCATCGAGCAACTGCCCGAATCGCTCGGGGAAGCGATCGAGATCAGCGCCGAGTCGGAGCTGGTGCTGCGCACGCTCGGCGAGCACACGTTCAACCGCTACATCGAGATCAAGCGCCAGGAGTGGGAGGACTACAGGGTCCAGGTCACCCAATGGGAGCTGGATAGGTACCTGTCTATTTTGTAGGCAGCTCGCACGCGATCGGTCGTGGCGGGGCCAGCGTCCAGTGCATCGCCTGCAGCATGTGCCCGAAGGCGGTTGGGTGGCGCGGGGCGATGGTTTGCAGCAGGGCGACGGCTCCAGTGCTCTGGTGCTCGTATTCGGCGTTGCCCGTGAGCTGTGCGAGGCGCAGCAGGCCCATTGCGGCGCTCGATCCGCCGGCGGGGATCGGCGAGTCCTCAAGCTCCTTACGCCGTACGATCAGCTCCTCACCGTCGGCGGCGGTCGAAAAGAAACCTCCGTTCTCAGGGTCTGAGAAACGCTCGATCAACTGATCGGCGAGCACCGTCGCCTCTGTGAGCCAGCGCTCCTCACAGGTTGCCTCGAACAGGGCGATCAACGCCTCCAGCAGGAACGCATAGTCCTCCAGGTAAGCGCCGATCTTCGCCTGGCCGTCGTTGTAGGAGCGGAAGAGCCGGCCCTGCTCGTCGCGCATGTCGCGCAACAGGAACTCGGCGCAGCCGATGGCGGCATCGAGGTATCCGCCGCCCGCCTCCGCCAGCGCGGCGATCATCAGGGCGTTCCAGCTCGTGATGCGCTTATCGTCAAGCCCTGGCCATGTGCGCTGTTCGCGCACGTCGAGCAGGTGCTTGCGAATCCGCGCGCGGGTTGCCTGCTCGGGTCGCGGGCCACGATCCTCGAGCACGTTCAGCCCCGGCTCGGGGTTGTGCGGGTCACGGAAGTTGCCCTGCTCGCTCGCGCCCAGCCAGCGGATCGCGGCCTCGGCATCCTCGCCGAGCGCCTGCTCCAGCTGCTCGACGCTCCACACATAGAAGCGGCCCTCCGCGCCGTCGGAGTCGGCGTCCAGGGCGCTATAGAAGCCGCCCTCGGGGCCGCGCATCTCGCGCAGTGCCCAGTCCAGCGTGTCGTGGCACACCTCCAGCAGCTGCCGGTCCCCCGACAGCTGGAAGCCATGCAGATACGCGCGCGCGAGCAGCGCGTTGTCGTAGAGCATCTTCTCGAAGTGCGGCACCGTCCAGGTCGTGTCCACCGCGTAGCGATGAAACCCACCGCCAATCTGGTCGTGGATGCCGCCGCCGGCCATCGAGCGCAGCGTGTACAGGGCCATCTCACGCTCCCCACGTGCCATCAGCAGCTCCAGCACCGACACCGGCGGAAACTTCGGTGCTCCGCCGAAGCCGCCGTGCACGGCGTCAAACGTGCCTTTCAGCCCATCGACCGCGGTTTCGAGCGCGCTCTCGTCAAAGGCCCCTTCGGCCGGCGCGAGCCGCGCTCCGCCCGCCAGCTGCTCGCGCAAGCGCTCCCCGCCCGCCCTGATCTCCTCGCCCCGCTCGGCCCACGCTTCGGCCACCGCCAGCAGCACCTGGGGAAAGGACGCCATCCCGGGGCGCTCCTGTGGTGGGAAGTAGGTGCCGCCGTAGAACGGCACGCCCTCTGGCGTCAGGAACACGTTCAGCGGCCAGCCGCCGTGGCCGGTCATGGCCTGCACGGCCTCCATATACAGCGCGTCCACGTCGGGGCGCTCCTCGCGATCCACCTTCACGCACACAAACCGCTCGTTCATCAGCTGTGCGATGCGCTCGTCCTCGAAGCACTCGCGCTCCATCACATGGCACCAGTGACAGGAGGAGTACCCGATCGACACGAGCAGCGGAACGTCGCGCTCGCGCGCGGCGGCGAGGGCGACGGGTCCCCACGGCAGCCAGTCCACCGGGTTGTTCGCGTGCTGGCGCAGGTATGGAGAGCTCTCGTTCGCGAGCGCGTTGGGCACCCGCTCAGCGTAGTGGCGACATCGCCTCGGCGGCGCGCGGATCGGCGCGGAGCCGACCCGGCAAGCGTTTTGGCGGGGAGGTCAGTGCGGGTGTGTTGGCGCTGAGCTCGGTGCCGGGAGGTCAGGGCACGCGCGCCAGCGCCGGCTGGCGGAAGCGCACGCTCAGAGTTGGCCAGCGGCTATCCGAGGTGCCGCTTGCCGGTGCCCCGGCGCTCGTGCTCGCGAGCTTCACCTTGGCGAGGTCCACGTCGAAGTGCCGCCCGCCCAGCGTGCCCGTAGCGTGCGCGCTCGCGCCAATCCGCACCGTGCCGTGCGCCGCCGCCTGGCCTTCGACGCGAAGATCGGCAGCCTGCAGGCGGCCGTCGGCGATCGGGAAGCTGCCGGAGATCTGCACGCCGCCTACGAACGAAAGGCGGTGCAGCGTCAGCGCCGAGGAGGTTATGCGCGCGTACCCGCCGCGCAGCCCGCCGAAGCTCGACCCGCTTGGCAGTTCCTGCTCGGCCTGCAACGTCGCGCCGATCACCTGCTGTTCGAGGTCCACGATCGTCTCCAGCACAACCGCGAGCGTGCGTCCCGGCGTACCGGCCACCGCGCCCACCGGTTTGACGAGCGACAGCTTGCTCGGCACGATCGGC
>DATNKN010000309.1:0-6631 GCA_035603375.1 Solirubrobacteraceae bacterium | reverse complement strand
GAAACCGGAGTTGCCGGCGCGGGCGGTACCGGCGGCACGGATGGCGTGGACGCGGGCCCGCTCGGCGCGGTCGCGGAGAAGGACGCGGGCGCGCCCCCGGCATCGTTCGAGGACGAGCTCACGGTCTCACGAATCTTGCGGGCCTCCTCAATCGCCATCGCCGGCACGGGCGGCGACCCAGATTTGACGGCCCTGGCGGCCAGCAGGCCGGCAATCGCACCGAGCACCACGAGAATCACCGCCATCGCGAAGAATCCCCAGAAGTAGGTGAAGTCATTGCCGATCGGCAGCTCGTAGTAGAGCAGCCAGGCGCACCCGATCAGCACGAAGAACAGCGCCGTCAGGAAGAACACTCCGGCCACGATCGCCACAACCGCGCCCTTGGCCAAGCGCGTGGTCTTCTCGGCGATCTCGGTCTTGGCAAGCTCGATCTCCTCGCGGATCAGCAAGCTCGCGCGCTCGGAAACCTCGGTGATCGCCGCCGCGATGCCCGACTGTCCCTGCGGCCCCCCGCGCTGGGAGGACCCTGAACCGGAGGGGCGCCCGCTGTTGCCGGGAGCCTGCCCGCTGCTCACTCCGGGGGCTCCTCGTCGAACACGCGCCTCCACAACTGCGCGGCCGCCCGCTGGGTGAGGATGCTGGCGAGCGCGCCCACGGCTGTGAGCAGGCCCGACCACATGATGCGCTTCACAAGATCGTTCTCCATCCGCGAAAGTGTAGTGCCCGCTCGGACGGCCTGACTAACGGGCGATGCGTGCATAGACTGAGAGTTGTGCCGCAAGCCCCCGTCGGAGACTTCCCCTTGTTCCCGCTCGGCATCGTCGCGCTCCCATCCGAGAGCGTTCCGCTACATGTGTTCGAGGACCGCTATCGCACGATGATCCAGGAGTGCCTGGACGGCGAGCGCGAATTCGGGATCGTGTGGCTCTCTGAGGAGGAACTCAAGCCTGTCGGCTGCGCGTGCGAAATCGAGCGCGTGCTCGAGCATATGGACGACGGGCGACTCACGATCCTCGTGCGTGGCACGCGCGCGTTCCGTTTGCTGCGCAGACAGGACGGCCTGCCCTATCCCGCCGGGGTCGTCGAGTTTCTGAGCGAGCCCGAAGAGGCGCCCGACGGAGAGCTTGCGCGCGACGCGCACGCGCTGTACGCGGACCTGGTCGAGCAGGCCACCGATCGCACCCTCTCCGAGGAGGAGCTGGACGCGATGGACGCATATGGCATGGCCGCCACCGTCGACTTCGGCACCGACGCCAAGCAGGAGCTGCTGGAGCTGCGCTCGGAGAACGCCCGTCTGCGCCTGCTAACGCTGCTGTTCCGCGCCGCGATCAAGCAGATCGAGCTGGTCGAGCGCGCGCAGCTGCGAGCGCAATCAAACGGCAAGGTGCACCTCAGCTGAGATGCCTACAAGCTGACCGCTACCCCACCCCGGCGTGGGTCGCCCGCGCCGAGTAGCTCGCCCCGGTCGGATTGCACCGCCTGCACGCCGCCGAAGAACAGGTTGAGGTCGTGAAAGCGCACCACCTCGCGTTCCGGGCTAGGCGCACTGGCCGGCTCGACTCCCGCCTGGGGCGCCAGCCCGACTCCCGCCGTGCGCGCCGGCTCGATGCCCGGCTCGTGATAGACGATGCCCCCCTCGAAGTGTGCCCGTGGCGCGCTCACCGCCTCCGGCACGCGCAAGCCACGATCGACAACCCCCACGATCGTTTGCAACAGTGCGGAGCGAATCCGGTTCGAGCCGGCGCTGCCGAGCACCAGCTCGACATCGCCCTCGCGCATCACGATCGTCGGCGCCATCATGCTCGGCATCCGCCTACCGGCGGGATGAGTGTGAAATCCAAGTGGGCTGAGATCCTCCTCGCCCATCACGTTGTTCAGGTGAATGCCCGTGCCGGGAACGACGACGCCCGAGCCCTCGCCGTTGGTGCATGTCACCGAACATGCCCTCCCGTGGGCGTCGAGCACGGAGATATGGGTGGTGGCGCCGAGCCTGGAGGACAGAAAGCGCGTGCCAAAACCCTCACCTGAAAGCCCCTGCACGAACTCAGCCGTGCGCTCCCCCTGAGCCGCTTCCATCGCGGCTATCACAGCCTCGAGCGATGGCGACGAAGAGCCCCTGTCCAGCAGTCCCAGCGAGTACGCGAGCAACGTGCCGCCAGCCGATGGCGGCGGGTTGGTGAGCACCTCGCGGTCGCGATAGCGCACCTGGAGCGGCACGCGCTCGATCGCGCGGTAGCACGCAAGCTCCTCCACCGCGATCGACCCGCCGCGCTCGCCCAGCCAGTCGCACACCGCACCGGCTATGTCACCGTTGTAGAAGGGCTCGGCGCCATCGCGCCCGAGTCGCTCCAGGGCATCGCCAAGCTCGGGGTTGCGCAACCGCTCGCCCTCGCGCAACACCCGGCCCTCCGGTGCCCACAGCGCCGCGCACTCCGGAGTGGAGCGCAACAGGTCGCCGAGGATCTCAGCGATATAGGCCTGCCCGGCGTTCAGCACCACACCCTCGCGCGCCAGCTTCGCCGCCGGCGCGGCGAGATCCTCAAGGCCGACCGTGCCCCAGCGCGCCGCCGCCTCGCACACCCCCGCGGGTGCCCCATACACCCCGCACGACGCCGGCCCGATGTAGAACACCTGCACCGCATCCCCGAAGGACACATCCACCGCGTCCAGCTCGGCCGCGCTGCCGTCGCTGGCCCGGGCGGGCGCCTGCACGAAGAAGTCGAGCAGCGCGGGCTCCTGACCGCCGCCCGCGACCATCATGTATCCCCCCGCCCCGAGCCCGGTCAGCAGCGGCTCGGCGGCAAACGAGGTCAACATCGCGGCCACGGCCGCGTCAACGGCATTGCCGCCCTCGCGCAACACCTGCGCACCGGCCTCAGCGGTGAGCGGATGCCCCGCCGCCACAACCCCCTTATCGGCCAGCTTCATGCAGTCAGATTGACACGAGCATCTTCTGAGTGCCGTCAACCGAGCAGACCAAGGACGCAGCCCGCGCAGTGTGCTTCGCACATAAGCGGCCGAGGACGCAGGTATGCGACGCGTTGACGGTGCTCAGAAGTTCGGGATGAACTCGGGTACGTCCAGATCGCTAACGACGAGTCCACCGCGCCGCTGGCTCGTGCCCGCCCGCTCGCGACTCTCGCGCGGCGCGGGGGTGGTGCGCTTCACGCGCGGCTCGCCCGCTGGCTCGCGCATGTGCGGGCGTTGGGTCTTGGTGTCATACCCGGTGGCCACAACGGTTACCCACACCTGGTCGTCGAGCTTCTCGTCGACCATTGCCCCGAAGATGATGTTGGCGTCGGGATGCGCGGCCTCGGACACCGCCTTGGCGGCCTCGTTGACCTCCCACAGCGACAGGTCGCGTCCGCCCGTGATCGAGAGGAGGATCGAGCGCGCGCCGTCCATCGAGGTCTCGAGCAGCGGCGAGGCCACCGCCTGGGCCGCGGCCTCCGGGGCACGGTTCTCGCCGAAACCCATGCCGATCCCGAGTAGCGCGTTGCCGGCGTCGGACATGATTGTGCGCACGTCGGCGAAGTCGAGGTTGATCAGGCCCGGGAGCGTCACGAGGTCGGAGATGCCCTGCACGCCCTGGCGCAACACGTCGTCGGCGACTCTGAACGCCTCGACCATCGCGGTCTGCTTGTCGAGCACGCTCAGCAGACGGTTGTTGGGCACCACAATCAGCGTGTCCACCTCCTCGGCCAGCGCCTCCACACCACGGTCGGCCTGCTCGGCGCGACGCGAGCCCTCGAAACCAAAGGGCTTGGTCACGATCGCCACGGTCAGCGCACCCACTTCGCGTGCGATGCGCGCCACGATCGGCGCGGCCCCCGTGCCCGTGCCGCCGCCGGCTCCTGCCGTGATGAAGATCATGTCCGACCCCTTCAGCAGGGCCTTGACGCGGTCGTAGTCGTCCATCGCGGCCTGCCTGCCCACGTTGGCATCCGACCCCGACCCCAGCCCCCGGGTCAGCTCGGCGCCGATGTGCAGGGTGATGTCGGCGGTGGACTGCTGCAGCGACTGCAGGTCGGTGTTCACCGCGAGAAACTCAACGCCCTCGACTTCGGCCTCGACCATGCGGTTGACGGCGTTGGTGCCAGCGCCGCCGACTCCCACGACGCGGATCGTCGGGTTCGTCACGGGCATCGCCGAACCGAATGACCGCGGCTCCTCGCGCATGGTCGGCGCTTCGCGCGCCGGCGCCTTCGAGTGCGACCGCGCCCGCTCGCTCGCTCTGGGGATGTCCATCGCGTTGTCGGGAATCTCCGAGGAAAACACATGCCGCAAGCGCTCCTGCGGACTTGGCACGGATGGCGCCTCGCGCTCCACTTGCCGGGGAACGCCCAGAGACGGATGTGGCGCGCTCGGCTGAGCGGTTGGCGCGGGTGTCTGTGTTGGCGTCGACTCGTCGGCGACAGAGCGCTCCGAGGCTCCCGCGCCTGCTCCGGCGGGCGTCTCGGGCACCGAGCCCTGCTCCGCGGGCGCGTCCTTCTCCAGCTCCTCGGTCTTGCGAAACAGGGCCGCGAGCGGCCCTTCGCGCATCGATGCTCGCTTAGGGTTTGCCATGAGCCAGGACCTCCTGTGCCAGCTGCCGATAGGACTGCGCAGCGACACCATCCGGCTCGTACTTGAGCACCGACATCCCCTTTACGGGAGCCTCGGCGAAGCGCACCGTCTTGCGGATGCGCGACGCGAACACGCGGTCGCCGAAGTTCTCCTCGAGGATCTCGATGGCCTCCTTGGCGTGGATCGTGCGCGAATCGACCAACGTCGGGAGGATACCCTCGATATCGACGTCTGGGTTGAGGTTCTCACGAATCATCGCCAGGGTGTTTTGCAACTGGATGAGCCCACGCATCGATAGATACTCACACTGCACAGGCACAATAACCTTGTTGGCGGCGGTAAGCGCGTTGATTGTCAAAAGCCCGAGGCTAGGCGGCGTGTCGATGGAGATGAAGTCGTAGTCCTCGAGGATCGGCTCAAACGCCTTCTGCAGCGAGCGCTCGCGGCCGATCATCGTCGACATCGCGATCTCCGCGCCGGCGAGGTCGATCGACGCGCACGCCACGTCGATCTCGCGTTTGCGAATCACCTCTCTGATCGTGGCGCGCTGGGTGAGCACGTCATACATCGACAGCTCGAGCGTGTCGGGGTCGATGCCCTGGGACATCGTCAGGTTGCCCTGCGGGTCCATATCGACACACAGCACGCGATGACCCTCCTCCGCAAATGCGGCGGCCAGGTTGAGTGTCGTCGTTGTCTTGGCCACCCCGCCCTTCTGATTGGCGAACGCGATGACCTTGGCCCGTGTGCTCACGGCAGGCTCCGATGGTCGAATTTTGGAAAGCCGTCGAGCTTCGGTATTCGCAGAGCGCCGGACGATTCCTGCACGCGCGCATACGATCCCTCAGTGCCCCCACGCCACATAGTGCTGGAGAAGCGCCTGAAGGGTAAGCGCGTGTGCGTGTGCGTCGGCGCGGGCGGTGTCGGGAAGACCACCGTCTCGGCCGCACTCGCGCTCGGCCTCGCGATGCGCGGACGCAAGGCGGTGGTCGTGAGCATCGACCCCGCGCGGCGCCTGGCGAACGCGCTCGGATTGCAGGAGCTGCCGAACGAGCCTCACCGCATCGAACCGAGCACACTCGCCTCGCACGGCATCGCCGCGAAGGGCGAGCTGTGGGCGACGATGCTCGACTCCAAGCGCACCTTCGATGAGTTGATCGCACGTCTTGCCCCCGACGAGCGCGCGCGCGAGGAGGTGCTCTCCAACCGCATCTACCGCGAGCTGTCCTCCGCGGTGGCAGGCTCGCAGGAGTTCACCGCGGTGGCGAAGCTGTTCGACCTGTATGACGACGGGCGATGGGACACGATCGTGCTCGACACGCCACCCTCGCGCGACGCGCTCGACTTCCTCGACGCGCCCGACAGGCTCGGCCGATTCCTCGACGGGCGTGCGCTGAAGGTGCTGCTCGCCCCTGGCGGCGCGGCGCGTGGTCTGTTCGGGCGCGGCGCCGGCTTGATGTTGTCGGTGTTCGCACGCGTGACGGGCGTCAATCTGATCGACGACTTGTCCGGCTTGTTCGGTGCGCTGGCCGGGCTCACCGACGGCTTTCGCGAGCGTGCGCACGGCGTCGAGCAACTGCTGCGCGACCCGGCCACGGCGTTCCTGATCGTGACCTCACCCGAGCGCGAGCCGGCACGCGAGGCCGTGTTTCTGCACGCTCAGCTCGCGCGCGAGCGAATGAGCTTCGGTGGGCTGATCGTCAACCGCGTGCACGACCGCGGGCTCGACGGGCACAGGCCCGAGCAGGCGGCGGAGCTGCTCTCAGGCGAGCTTGGCGAGGCGCTCGCGGCACGCGTGGCAGGCAATCTCGCCGACTTCGACGTGCTCGCGCGGCGCGACCGCGAAACCGTCGCCGCGCTGTCGAGCGCGCTCGGCGAAGGCAACCCGCTGCTGGTACCACACCTAGACGGCGACGTGCAGGATCTCGGCGGGCTCGCCGCCGTCGCCGAGCGACTCTTCGCCTAGCTCCTCGCCGCGGAGAACCTCCCCGCCCGGCTCCTCGTCGGGGAGCGCCTCCCCGCCCGGCTCGCTGGAGAGCCCCTCTCCACCTGGCTCCTCGCCTTG
>DATNKN010000299.1:0-4316 GCA_035603375.1 Solirubrobacteraceae bacterium | reverse complement strand
CAAAGCGGCGGTGACGATCTCAGACGCCGAGGCGGTGTCGCGATCGACGAGCACCACCATCGGGATCGAGCTTGGGATCGCCTCGCCGGTGGCGGTGAGCACGATCGTCGGCTGGGAGCGCCCGCGCGTGGTGACGATCGTGCCGGAGGGGATGAAGATGCTCGCGATCAGCCGGGCTTCGCTGACGAGTCCGCCGCCGTCGGCGCGCAGGTCGAACACCAGGCCGCGAGCGCCCTGCTTGAGCAGCTTCTCCACCGCGGAGCGCACTTCGCCGGCGGAGCCTTCGCTGAACGTCGCGAGATACACCCATCCGAGCTTGACGCCACCCACGACGCGCATTTGCGAGGCGACAACCGGCTCGGACACGAGCGCACGCGTGACGGTGACGTGGTGGGCCGGTGCGTGCGGTCGGGTGAGCGTGAGCCGCACATAGGTGCCAGGGGTGCCCTTGATGAGCGCGGTGGACACGCTCGCGGGGACCCTGCGCAACGAGCGCCCATTCACCGCGACGATCGTTTCGCCGGCCTTCAACCCCGAGCGCTGGGCCGGCGAGGCGTTGAACACCCGCACGATTTCAAGGCCCCGCGACTTCGGGTCGATCACGACGCCGATCCCGGCGAAGCTCGCCGGCTGGTCGAACGTAGTGAATTCTTTGGGGCTGAGATACGTCGAGTAAGGGTCGTGCAGGCTTGAGATCATGCCCGCGATCGAGGCGTTCGCGAGACTCGACCGCGACACGGGCCGATAGTAGTCGTTGGCAACCCGTTCGATCGCTTCGTCAAGCGCCACCGTTTCGTGGTTGGCGACGAACGCTTTGCGCGCAAACCCCGGCAGGTCGTTCGGGTGCCCGCCAAGCCACACGCCAAGCACCAGCAGTACGGGCAACAGCACCGCGAGCGCAAGTACCAACGGCTGTGGTTTGCGGGACTCCATCTCCCCAGCCTATGCGCTGCGGCGGATTTCGACGCCGCTCAGACGCGCAGGAAGCGGCGCAGCGACAATCCCGATCCCGCAGCCGACACGGCGATCGCGCAGCCCATCAGCACCACGACCAACAGACGGAAGTCGATCATGTCGGGCTGGGAGATCAGCTTGACGGTCGAGGCAAGCGGGTCGATCAGGGTGAGCTTGGCAAGAAACAACAGGCCGATCGCGCACAGCCCGCCGAGCGCGCCGAGGAACAGGCCCTCGATCACAAACGGCCAGCGGATGAACCAGTCGGTGGCGCCGACGAGCTTCATCACCTCGACCTCGCGCCGGCGCGAGAACAGCGACAGGCGGATCGTGTTGCTGACGAGCAGGATCGAGGAGAACACGAGCAGCGCGGCGAGCAACGCCATCGTGATCTTCACGATGCGCGTAGCCGAGAGGATCTCATCCGTTTGCGCCTGGCGGTCCTGCACGTCGGCGATCGCGCTGTCGGTGACCTTGCGCACGCCGGCTGAGCTGGACTGGCTCAACTCGATGCGGATCGCATCGGCCTTGGCGGGATTGGTGGGCGTGATGCGCAGAATTTCCGGCAGCGGGTTGTAGCCGATCAGCTGAAAGGCCTGCGGGTCGATCTTGCGCTCTTGTTCATAGCCCGCCTGCTTGGAGACGACTTCGACCCGGCCCACGTAGGGCGCCTGCTGCACCTCGCCGCGCACCCGCGCGACTTCGGCCGCTGTCGCGGTCGTGTTGAGATCCACGTCCACGATCACGCGCCCGCGAATCGAGTTGGCCGCGCCATTGGTGGCCTGCACGACCGGGATGAAAACGCCGAGCACGAGCGTGGTGACGAGCACGCACGACAGTGCCGCGAACGACGGCGCCGGGTTGCGGCGCATCGAGCGCACTGCCTCTCTGAGAAAAAACCCGAGCTTCATCGCCGCGCGCCACCGGCCGGGCGTTTGCCGGCCGCGTCTCCGGCGGCGGTTTCGCGCTTGAGGCGCTCGGCCAAGTCTCCCGTGGTCTCATCCTGGGCATAGAGGCCGGTGGCCTCGTCGCGGATGATGCGCCCGCGGCGCAGCTCGATCACGCGTCGGCGCATCTTGTCGACCAGCTCGTTGTCGTGGGTCGCCACGACAACGGTGGTGCCGGCGCGGTTGATGCGGTAGAGCAGCTGCATGATGCCGATCGAGGTGTGGGGATCGAGGTTGCCGGTGGGCTCGTCGGCGAGCAAGAGCGGCGGGTGCGAGGCGAAGGCGCGCGCCACGGCCACGCGCTGCTGCTCGCCACCGGAGAGCTGGTGCGGATAGTTGTGCAGCTTCGTTGAGAGGCCGGTGAGGCGCAGGATGTCGGGCAGGTTGGCGCGGATCTGCTTGCGCGAGGCGCCCGTGACCTGCAGGGCGTAGGCGATGTTGTCGTACACGGTACGCGTGGGCAGCAGCTTGAAGTCCTGAAAGACAACGCCGAAGTTGCGCCTGTAATAAGGGATGCGACCCCGCTCGATCTCGCCCAGGTGGCGACCGGCGACGCGGATGATCCCCTCGGTGGGATCGATCTCCTTGATCAGCAGGCGCATGATCGTGGACTTGCCCGAGCCGGTGGCGCCGACGAGAAACACAAACTCCTGGCGGTCGATCGCGAAAGTGGCACGCTCGAGGCCGGTGTCGCCACTGTCGTAGTGCTTGCTGACCCCACGAAACTCGATGACGGTATTGGCGCCCGGGCCGTGGGACGGGCGCGAGGGCGCCGCGGGCGTGCCCTGCGGGCTTGGAACCTCGGGCGCGAGCACCTGTGGGCGCACGGGGCGGATGTGGCGCGCGAGTGCTCGGCGCGGGATCGTTCTGACGGGGCGCGAGGGTCCGTCGCTGGGGTTGGGCATGGCCGGGCACAGTAGCGACAGACCAAGCTCAACACCGCATTTTTCCCTGCATGCAACGGTATTTGCACGACGCCCAGGGAGCCGCACGCGGCGGCAGCGGCCAGCTGCTCGCAGCTGCGAGGGCGGACAGGGCGGTCGATCGCCTATCGTGACGCGCCAGTGGCGGACATCTCGACAACGACCGTGGCGGGCAACGGCCTGCCCGTGTACACCGTGGGCCTGCCGGGCACGCGCGCGCTGACGGTGCTCGTGGCGTTCGATGCGGGCACGCGCACCGAGCGCGGCGAGGAGAACGGGATGGCGCACTTCCTCGAGCATCTGGTGTTCAAGGGCGGGGAGAAGTACGCCACCTACAAGGACGTCAACGAGACGGCCGAGCGCCTGGGCGGCATGCTCAACGCCTATACGAGTCACGATCTCGTGGCGTTCCACATCACCGTGCGCGCGGAGTCGGCGCCGCAGGCGATCGACCTGCTGAGCGACTTCGTGGGACGCCCCAAACTCGACGCGCAGGAGCTGGACCGCGAGCGCGGCGTCGTGATCCAGGAGATCAACCGCGCGTACGACCAGCCCTCGACCGTGGCGGAGTACCTGATCGACAAGGCGGCCTTCGGCGAGCATCCGCTAGGACGTACGGTGCTCGGCCCGGAGGAGAACCTGCGCTCCTTTACGCGCGAGGGAATCGTCGGCTTCCGTGAGCGCCGCTGGGCCGGGGCGAGGGGTGGGGCTTTTTTGGTTGGGAATATTGGGTTCGTTCCCGAGCAGGACAAGCTGGGCGAGCTGTTCGCCCGCTTCCCGACCCTGCCATCTCCGGAGCCATACGTACCGGCACCGAAGTTCGCCCCTGAGACGTTGGTGGAGCAGCGCGACACCAACCAATCGCACCTGCGCATGATCTATCGCCCGGGCGTGACCGTGAGCGACGTCAAACAGCGCGCGGCGCTGTCGATCTACTCGACGCTGCTCGGCGGTTCGATGGGCTCGCGTTTGTTCGAGGAGATCCGCGAGAAGCGCGGACTCTGTTACTCGGTGTATGCGATCGCCCACGCATACGCTGACGTGCCAATCCTGCAGCTCGGCTCGGGCCTTGATTCGGCCAAGTGCGTGGAGGCCTACACGCGCATGCGCGAGATCGTGGACGAGCTACGCAGCGACGGGCCGACCGAGGAGGAGGTGCACCGCGCCCGCGCCTACGCCGCCGGCCGGCTGGTGCTGGCCTTTGAGAACACCAACGCGGTGGCCCGCTACGGCGCCAGCCAGAAGATCGTGTATAGCGAGGACATCGATCCCGACGCCGCGATCGCCGCGCTGGACGCGGTCACGTTCGATGAGGTCCGGGAGGTCGCGGCAAACGTAGCCGATGAGCTGGCGGTGGCCTGTGTGGGCCCGCACGAGCAGGGCGACTTCTAGCGTCCCTGTACCGCGCTGAGGACCTGCCGGCCGTGGCCGGTGAGCGTCCAGTAGTTGGGGTAGCCGGGGCCGTGCGGGCGCGTGTTGGCGATCAAGCCGA
>DATNKN010000290.1:0-2555 GCA_035603375.1 Solirubrobacteraceae bacterium | reverse complement strand
GCGGCTTGGTCTTCTTTGCGCGGTGACGCCCGAGCCTGTCGGCCACGCGTGCTCCGGCGAGCGCAGCCGGGGCGATGCTGACCGGTTGCGCGCTCGAGCGCACGATCGTCGGCGCGACGGTCGGGGCGACACTCGCGAGCGACGCGACCGTGGTGCGATGGTGGTGGTGCGGGCGTGTGGTCGAATGGTCCACCTCGACCGTGCCGGCAGTAACGATCGCGGCGACCGCGAGTCCCGCGACTGCCTTGGTGGCGAGCGCGCCGGCGCCGGCGGTCAGGAGCCCCCCGCCGGCGCTCGCGCTTGTGGCCGCCCCCGCACTCGCGGCGGCGCTTGCTCCGCCGGCGCTCGCCACATGGGCGCCCCCCGCGCTGGCGGTGCCCCCAAGCTTTGTGAGTACAAACTTCTTCAGTAGCAGCATCGGTCCCACCGGGAAAATCGCGGCGAGTGCGACGTTGTTGTCCTTCAGCTGCTTGCGAAACGCGCGACAGCGCTCGCAATCGCGCACATGGCGGCGTACGGCGGGGCCCATCTTCACGAGCCCCTCGGCGACTTCGCCCAGCTCCATGCGCGCCTCATCGCACGTCAGCTTGCGAGCCTCCGCCGCCTCGGCGAGTGAGATGCGAGCACGCACGAGCAGCGACTTGACGGCAGGCACGGTGGTTTCCATCGACTCGGAGATCTGCTCGTAGGAGAGCGCGTCGATCTCGCGCAACAGCAGTGCGGTGCGCTGCGTCTCGGGCAGCTCCTGCACGTCGCCGATCAGCTGGCGGAAGCTCTCGCGGCGCATCACCTTCTCGGCGGTGGACACTCCGTTTTCGGCGTAGTGCACGTCCATCGAGTCCACGCCGATCGCGCTCGCCTTGCGCAGGTGGTTGAGCGAGCGGTTGCGCGCGATCCGATACAGCCACGGGCGCACGTTGATCTCGCGCTCGTCGGCGAGGATCGCGTTGAAAGCGGCGGCAAACACCTCCTGCAGCACGTCTTCGGCATCCTCCTTGGAGCCGAGCATGTGCCGGCAGAAGGCCAGCAGGCGCGACTGGTAGCGCGAGAAGAGCGCCTCAAACGCCGCGTGCTGCCCGCGCCGGATGAGCACGATCAGGCGCTCGTCGGACTGCAGGCGCAGCAGGGCCGAGGGGCTCCTCAGGCCGGGCGCTGCTGGGGCTTTTAGTGCGGAGACCTCCACGGCGGTCCTTTCGCTGCTGTCACGCCTATAGACACGCTAGCAACGGTGTAGTTGCGGTCTTTGTGAAGTATCGCTGCCCACCGGAAAGGCCAGATAAACACCGCCGTGGCACTGCGCACCGTCCAGCATGTCTGCTCGCTGTCCACTCTAGACACAAGAGATACGCCCTGGACTAGAGTGCCACGATAAGCCCGGGTGGCGGAATTGGAAGACGCCGTCGACTTAAAATCGATAGTCCGCGAGGGCGTGTGGGTTCGAGTCCCACCCCGGGCACTGAGCAGAGGTGATGGCGCAAGCCGCGCTGGCACCCTGGGTACGACCCCAAATCCCCACAACCATGACCCTCCGCGCGCGCACCGCCGGACGGTCCCGCGAGAGCGCGCGGGTGCCGCGCTGGGGTAGAGTCGCGGGCGCGATGTCAGCGCAGAGCACTGAGCAAACCGAGCAGACCGAGCTGCACGGCGGGCGCCTGGTCGCTCGACGCCTGAAGGCGCACGGCGTGAGCAAGCTGTTCACGCTGTCGGGTGGGCACCTGTTCTCGATCTACGATGGCTGTCGCGAGGAGGGCATCGAGATCGTCGATGTGCGCCACGAGCAGACCGCCGCGTTCGCCGCCGAGGGCTGGGCGAAGGTGACGCGCGAGCCGGGCGTGTGCGCGCTGACGGCCGGCCCGGGCGTGACCAACGGGATGAGCGCGATGGCAAGCGCACAGGCCAACCACTCTCCGGTGCTGGTGCTCGGCGGTCGTGCGCCCACGCTGCGCTGGGGGCAGGGGTCGCTGCAGGAGATCGACCATGTGCCGTTCGTGCGACCACTGTGCAAGCTCGCCACGACCGCGCAGAGCACGGCCGAGATTCCCGGTCTCGTGGACGAGGCGCTGGCGGCCGCCACCGCACCCCATGGCGGCGCGGCGTTCGTGGACTTCCCACTTGACTACGTGTTCATGAGCGCGGTCGAGCCCGACCCCGTGCCGGCGCGCGGCCCGCGGACCGGTGGAGGGGCGAGTGCCGAGGCGATCCAGCGTGCCGCGGCTTTACTCAGCGAGGCCGAGCGGCCCGTCGTGATGGCCGGCACCGACCTCTATTGGGGCCACGGCGAGCAGGCCCTGCTGGAACTGGCCGAAGCGCTGCGTGTGCCGGTGTTCCTCAACGGGCTGGCGCGAGGGTGTGTGCCCGCCGACCACGAGCTGTTCTTCTCACGTACTCGTTCGCACGCGCTGAAGGGGGCCGACGTGGCGCTCGTGATCGGCGTGCCGATGGACTTCCGCCTCGGCTTCGGCGGGTCCTTCGGCGAGGACACCAGCATCGTCGCGATCGACGCGGCCGAGCCGGCGCGCGCGCACCCGCGCGAGCCCGCCGCCGAGCTGTATGGC
>DATNKN010000265.1:0-2593 GCA_035603375.1 Solirubrobacteraceae bacterium | reverse complement strand
AGATGGGCCAGCTCAGTTTTGTCGGCTCTCCCATGAGTTCTTCACCCCCCGCGGTTGTCCCTGTGTCCATCAAACTCCTTCCCATTGGGCTAATCAAACTTTGAGGGTGCGCTCCAACCGTCGCTGAACAGCGCTCTTGAGACGCACCGAGGTAGATGTGTCCCCGGCAGGCCGTCAATCTCGTGATGTCTGGCGAATCCGTACGAGATCGAAGACGTCCGCGATCAGCGCCTCCGTGGTCGGCCAGCGGCCCGCTCCGCGGCCGCGGACGGTGAGCACGTCGCCGCTGCCGAGGGTCAAACTGAGCGCATTCCATTCGCCCGGAACATCGAACAGCGGCGAGTCGGGCCTGATGCGCTCGAAACCCACCGAGGCCACGACGCGGCCGCCTTCGCGGGTGGCACGTGCCACCTGACGCAGCCGCTCGCCGAAGGCCGTGACGGCGCGGGCGGATCCGGCGACCTTTTCATCGAGCTCCTGGAAGCTGAGTGGAACTTCCGCTCCGAAAGCGCGCCGCGCCAGGATCTGCAGCTTGCGCGCGGCATCGCGACCCGACAGGTCCTCGCTCGGGTTGCTCTCGGCAAACCCCAGCCGCTCTGCTTCCACGATCGACTCGCGCAGCGTCGCCCCGGCCGCGCAGGTCTCCAGCACGAAGTTGCACGTGCCGTTCAACACCCCGGCCAGGCTCGCAATCTCACGTGCGTGTCGTGTGCAGGCCTCCAGCATGGGTGCGGCGCCACCGACGGTCGCCGCGTAGCGCAGCTCAGCCTTCGAATGGTGGGCGAAACGCATCAGTTCCGCACCGTCTTCCGCCAGTACCGCTTTGTTCGCCGTCACGACATCGATCCCCGCCGACAGGTAATGCGCGATGAGTTCGAACGAGGGCGAAAGACCGGGGAGGGCGTCGATCACCAGGTCGGGTTTCAGGTTGCTTAAGGTCTGGAGGCTCGTGTGCAGCAGCTCGCGGGGCACGATCAGCGCCTCGTGCTTCTTGCGGTCTCGAACCAGAATGCCGCGCACCCGGAACCGATCGGGATTCGCGATCAGGCGCTGATAGACGCCGAAGCCCACGGTGCCGAGCCCGAGAATCACGATCTCCTTCGGGGCGAGGCGGGCCGCCTCGCTGGCCGAAATCTCGGTCGGCCCCGGACCGACCAACGAGTGAGAGCGCGAGGTGAGGGCCGCCACTTCGCAGCTCGCACGGTGTTTCTCGAGGAACGCGACGGCCTTCGGTTGGATCAGTTGTCCCGCTACCTCCAGCGCGGTCTCGTAATTCAAGGTTCTGAACCGTCGCGGATGGGAGGTCGGGTCCGCGGGGTCGCTCTCGTAGACGCCATCGACGTCCTTGATGAGCCGACACCGGGCGTAGAGCGAGACGGCGAGGAACGCCGCCGTGAGATCGGAGCCACCCCGCCCGAGACAGTGGGTGCGACCCGAGCGGTCGGTCCCGAAGAACCCCGGCAGGATCAGCACGGGCGCCGAGTGCAGCAGGCCTCCGAGGAGTGCCACGTCAAGTCCGGTGGGTTCGCCGTCAAGCGGCGGGCCGCTCACCTCGAAGCCGATCTCGCGGGGTGTGACCACTCGCGCCGGCACGCCCGCGCGGTCGAGGGCGATCGCCAGCAACGCAGCGCAGGTCCGCTCGCCCGTGGAGAGCAGTTCCGCGGTGGCGTAGGGCTCAGGCGTACCCGTCATGATCTGCGATGCCTGGATCAGCTGCTCGGTCTTGTCCCCAATCGCCGAGACCACCGCGATCACCCGCTGACCCTCGCGGACCCATCGGTAGATCTCGTGGACGGCGTTCGGGAGGTCGTGGACGGTGCGCAGCACCGAACTTCCGAATTTCAGAACGATGATTCCCGCCGCAGGTGCTGCGTGGGCGACCCGGGACTTGACCTCTGTCTTGCGTCTCAACCGCTTCTCCTGCGGGCGAAGGCGGTGGGGGAGACGAGAGGGTCTGCAGGAAAAAAACCCGCAGGCCCAAAGCCGTGCAGGTCACCCGCATCCGCTTTAGCCAGTATTTCTATGTCGCGCCCTGCAATCGGAACAACTCGGCGCGTGGCCGCATTCTCGGCGGAAACGCTGCCGGTGACTACCAGACTCTTTTCTAAAAACCGTATCCATTTTTCTTTGCCGCACGCTCTTAGCTGGGTTCTGTGCTGGGCGGTTGGCGCCCTGTATCCCTTTTGCGGTCCCGGTGGCTCTTAGTACTTGCCTGAGTACGAGCCGCTGCAAAAAGCGGCAGGGGGTAGGTGGATGCGCGAGAAGCCAGATCCGCAGCCGTGTCCGCGTTTTGGCCGGGCACAACCGGATGAGGCCGCGACACTCGACTTCCCCGAGCTGTCCACCGCCGAGTTCCAGCGTTTGCTGAGGGCCGCGAATGGGCCGGACGCCGATCCTGCGGTTGGCCTCCGCCTTCGGCCTAGCCTCCGAGCGCTTCTGGTGTTGGCGTTGTTGCTACTCGTCGGGGCGCCTCTCTTGCTGATGGCGAGCATTGGCGGGGGCGCCACCGAGCTCGCCTCGAGAATCACTCGTCTGCAACTCGAGGTTTGCCGAGGCGTGCATGCGGTGCACCACATGCCGAGTGAGTTCCCGA
>DATNKN010000261.1:0-3853 GCA_035603375.1 Solirubrobacteraceae bacterium | reverse complement strand
CGCGATGGCCTGAGCGCTCCAGCGCCCTCGACCCCATCGTGACGTAGCGACGCGTCGAGGTGAGCCCGTGCAGCAGCACGATTGGCGTGCCTGCCCCCGCTTGCTCCGTCGCAAGGCGCACCTCGCCGGGAGCGGTGACGGTCAGTTGCTCTGGGACCGCCACCGTGTCGGGTTAGACATGCAGTGCGGCGTGCTCGCGCAGCAGCTGCGCGGTGCGGTCGGGCTGCTCCAAGAAGAACATGTGAGCGATGTCGTCGAATATCTCAAGGCGCGCGTCGGGGATCAGCCCGGCGATCATGTGGCCGTTCTGGACGGGCAGCAGCTCGTCAAGCGTGCCGTGCACCACCAGCGTCGGTGTGCGCACCTCGGGCAGCCTCGCGCTTGTGTCGTGACCGGCGATGGCTTGCATCTGGCGCATGATGACCTCCACCGGCAGGCCGTAGCGCATCCCGGTCGCACGAAACCTCGCCCACGCGTCTTCCTCAGTCGCGAAGCTCGGCGACACGTTCACCTCCCACGCCGCGCGGATCGCCCGCTCGCGGTCGCCCGAGGTCATCGCCTCGGCAAGCTTCTTCATCACGCCTTCGCTGGTGAGCGCACTGCCGCTGCCACCGCAGTAGGTGCAGCCGAGCGTCAGCGAACGCACGCGATCGGGCTTTGAGAGCACCAGCTCTTGGGCGATCATGCCCCCCATCGAGATGCCCATCACGTGGGCGGAGTCGATGTCGAGCGCGCCCAGTAGTCCCGCGGCATCCTCCGCGAGGTCGGCGATCGTAAACGGCTGGCCGGTGCGCGTGGAGTCGCCGGCGTCGCGGTGGTCGTAGACGATCGTGTCGAAGTCGCGTTGCAGCTGCTCAAGCAGCGACTCGCCCCAATGGTGCTTGGTGCCGCTCATCCCCATGATCAGCAACAGCGGCGGACCCTCGCCGGCGCGGTCATAGCTCAACTCGATTTCCCCGGCCTTCGCGAGCGGCATCGTAGGAGGAAGCGTACACGGGCACGCGCGGTGCCGTCCGAGTGTGGCAGCGCAGGAGCCTGAGGCCCTGCCGGGGCAGGCCTAAACCGGCAGCTCGAGCTGGCCCGCAGCGGACGCGCCGACCTCGACTCCGCTCCCTGCCGCGCTCGGCAGGCCCGCGCCGCTGAGCCCCGCGACACGCACGCCCAGCAGGCGCACGGGGCGCGGTGGGGCGTACTCGTCGAGCAGCGCGAGCGCGACACGCGTGACCTGCTCGGCGTCGCTGGTTGGCTCACTGAGCGTGTGCGCACGCGTGACCGTGGAGAAGTCGTCGAGGCGCACCTTGATCCCGATCGTGCGCCCGCGCCGACCGCGGGCGGCGAGGCTCGCACACAGCTGAGCGGCCATCTGGCTCAGCCAGTCGCGCAGCTCCAGGGGATCGCGCACATCGCTGTCGAACGTGCGCTCGCGCGACTCGGAGACGACCTTGCGCTCTTCGGAGACCAGCCCGTCGTGTTCGAAGCGCGCGCGGCGGCGAAGCTCGCGCCCGTTGTTGGGGCCGAAGCGCTGCACCAGCAACTCCTCCGATGCGCTGGCCAGAGCGTGCAGCGTGGTCAGGCCCATCTCGGCCAGACGCTCGGCCGTCTTCGGCCCGATCCCCGGCACGAGCGAAGGCGGCGATCCGGCAAAGCGCGTGCACGCCTGCTCGCGTGTCAACACCAGAAAGCCCGCGGGCTTCTCGGCATCGGAGGCAACCTTCGCGACCAGCTTGTTGGGGCCGATGCCCACCGAGCACACGAGCGCGGTCGCGGCCTTGACGTCGGCCACGATCCGGCGCATCGCCGCGCGCGGCGAATACAGCCCGCTCAGGTCGAGATACGCCTCGTCGAGCCCCACCACCTCCACGCGCTCGACGTGCGAGCGCACGACATCCATCATCCGCCGCGACACCTCCCGGTAGTGGGTGTGGTCGGTGGGCAGGAACACCGCCTGTGGGCACAGTCGCCGCGCACGAGCGGCGGGCATCGCCGAACCGACGCCGAAGCGACGCGCCTCGTAGCTCGCGGTCGTCACCACCGCCCGTGGTCCCGTGCCCGCGACCACGACCGGCAGCCCCCGCAGCTCGGGGCGGCGGTTCAGCTCGACCGACACGAAAAACGCGTCGGCATCGAGATGCGCGGTACTCAGCTGGTCTGCCTCATCGCCCATCGTCAGTCGAATCTAGCGGCGCTCGCGGCGGACGCCGCCAGCGACGTGCGCCTCGAAGCGAGGCGCTACACGATGCGCAAAGACGTACCTACGCCGCTGTGGGCGCCAGCGTCTCGCCCGCCTCGAACGCCATGCCCCCAACGAGTAGCCCAGCACCGAGATGGGCGCCGAGCACCGGGCCGACCTGAGTGCAGAACAGCGGCTCGCTGGAGAAGATCGCTTTGCCCTCGCCAACCATCCGCTCGGCGTCGCTTTCGGACTGGGCGTGCTGGACAAACCAGTCGGTGGCGCCTCGCTCTCGCAACTCGCGCAGGTAGGCGACCATCCGCTCGTACGCGCGCTTGCGCGTGCGTACTCGCCCAACGGGCGCGATCTCGGTGCCGAACGTGAGGATCGGCTTGACCTTCAAGGCGGTCCCAACCATCGCCTGCGCGGCACCGATGCGCCCGCCGCGGTGCAGGTATTCCAGGGTGTCCAGGCAGAACCAGATGTCGAGGCCCGCGCGGGCTCGGGCGACGGCGACCACAACTTCCTCAAGCGTCGCCCCGCGCGCGGCGACCTTGGAGGCGGCGATCGTCAGGCAGCCCAGACCACCCGCTCCCGTCTGGCCGTCCACCACCTCCACGCGCCCGGGATGTCCCGCCTCAGCCGCGACCCGCGCCGCCTCGCGCGCACTCTCACACGTGCCAGACAGGCCGCTGGCGATGTGGATCGAGACGATGTCGCGGCCCGCGCGCAGCAACGGCTCGTACACGGCGAGGAAGTCCCCGACCGACGGTTGGGAGGTCGTGGGCAGCCCGGGAGAGTCGTGCAGGCGCGTGTAGAACGCGTCGAGGTCGGTGTACTCGCGCTCGGGGCGCAGATCGCCGTCCCAGCCGACATACAGGCTGACCTGGGCGATCTGCCACTGCTCGATCAGCGCCGGCGAGAGGTAGGTGGTGCTGTCGGTGACGACGGCGACGCCACGTGCCACGTTGCCCTCCGGAGAGGCTGGTGCTGGCGTCTGCGGAGCTGGGCCGTCCGGCACGATTCGCCGAATCTACAGTGACCGACGGCGACGTGGCCGCTCGGTATGCGCGCTCAGGCCGCCGCGTCGATGTTCAAACGCACGTAATCGACGATCACGGGCTGCCCGATCTCAGCCATCGCCTCGTCCATGAAGCGCTCGCACAACTCCTCGGGCAGGCGCTGAACGTGCGGGCCGAGCACGATTGTCGAGAGAAACTCGCGCGGATGCTCCGGTTCGCGCGGCGCCGGGGTGAGCCAGCACTTGGCCTCGGCAAAGCCGGCCGATAGCAATCGATCGCGAGTCTCCTGTGCTCCCGCGTAATTCCACGGCGGACGCCACTCGGCGAAATGCTCGGCGTAGGGCTCGCGCGAGAGCAGCGGCGCGACCTTGCCGCGCAGGATGGTGATGTTGCCCTCTCCCCCACACTGCGCCACGAGCCTCCCGCCTGGGCGCAGGGCAGCGCGCAAACGCGCGAACAGGCGCTCGTGGTCGGCGATCCAGTGGAACGTGGCGGTCGAGAGGATCGCGTCGAGCGGCTCCTCCAGGTCCAGCTCGAGCAGGTCGGCGACGCGCACGTCGAAATCGGGACCCAGCCGCTTCCTGGCGGCCTCCACCATCGAGGGCGACTGATCGACCGCGATCACGCGCCCACGCGGCACCCGCTCGGCGAGCGCCTGGGC